>DASZZN010000004.1 GCA_035544955.1 Candidatus Dormiibacterota bacterium | reverse complement strand
GGAGATGGCCCGACCAGCTCAACTTTGCTGGGCCGACGTACGGGATGGCCAGCGCGGTGGAGTCGGCGACACCGCCTATCCCGAGCGGCGGGTTCAGCATCGGCGTGAGCAGTTTGCCGAATGCGGGTGTGACGGGGGACGAAGCCGTTGGGTGGGCGCGATGCGTAGCAAGGTAGAGGCCAGCCACCCCAACCACGAGCAGGACGGCGGCCGCGGCGCCGGCCAGGTTCGGTGAGCGACGCGTCATGAGCGATGTAACGAAACTCGCTCACCTCTTATGCGCGTCGTGTCTGCGGGACATCAGGCCCGAGCCCTTTATCGGCCCAGAAGTTAGTCAATAGCTCGTGGCGGACAGTATTCGAACAGCCGAATCTGCTGGCTGCGCCCGGTTTGCTTAAGCGGATAACCTCCTCAGATGGAGCAGTGGGGGCCGCCGAGAATCGAATGGGAAGAAAACGGCCGAGCGGAGGCCGCGTCCGTCGAGGAAGTCGATCGGCTCCTTGATGATCTGGCGGAGCAAGCTCGTGAAAGGCCGTTCATAGTAGAGCTGATGTCGTCAGCGGGCGATAGCCTCGCGATCGGCTTGGGACGTGAGGAATCCATTCTGAGCTGGGTCCAAGCGAGCGGCGATCCCCCGTACTACGCCAGCAAAGGCGACCGAGACTCGCAAGGTCTGGTCGTGTTCTTCTACGGTGGTCGCTGGTCTGAATTCCCGAGGTCATTTGCCGTAGGCATCGCCGCTGCGCGCAAAGCTATGCGCCTGTTCTTTGAAACTGGCCAGCGGCCTACAAACGTGGAGTGGGACGAGGTCTGAGAAAGGTCATAGCCCGTGGCGGACACTATTCGAACAATCGAATTGGAGCGGTGCTACACTCGCGTGACGTTACAAATCGCGACGCCGCGAGCCAACGGTAGGAAGCGATAACTGGTGCAAACAGGGGTGGGCTCGAGCGGCCAGAGAAGCGCCATCGTGAAAAGATGGTTGGTCATCGTGGCGTCGAGTTGTCTGCTGGCCGGGCTCCTTGGATTCTTGGTTGGCGTCAATCGTTCGGGCCTGACTATTCGGTCTTGCAGGGCGTATGTTGCGCCCACTCAGGCCACTGCAACCTGCGGCGATGGATGGGCATACGCGATTCCCGTTGACGGTGTCAAGTGGCGGGACGCGAGTGGCTCATGGCACGACGCCGGGCGGCCGGACTGCCTTCCACCCGGCTCCCAAGAGGTAAGCCGGATCACCTTCGCCACCGTGGACGCCAACGTGAACGGGGTTAGTTGGCGGCCGGTCGTCTGGGTCTCCTGCTAGGCCAATAGGAACACTGACGCGCAACGGTCCGGCGCGGCCTTATGAGCCGTAGATGGTCGAGGTTGGCCAGGTGTTGGTCACAGCCCGTGGCGGACACTGATCGAACATCCTCGGGATTAATTCAGCGCTCTGAGGCCGGCGAGTCACCCAGCGCGTGGGCTAGGCCAACGATCCAAGTCAGATGGGCGAGCCGGCGTCGAAGCGCCTCGTCTCCCGTGATCAGCTCCGTCTGAGTTCGCTCAGCCGGTGCAACGTAGATCATGTCGCAAATCGGGTGGCTATCGTGTCGGCGAGCCAGCTCCCATGCGCGATCCAGATCACGTTGATCCTCAACGACGCGAATTGGGAGGCGCAGGAGCAAACTGTGGGAGCCGTCTGCAGCCGCACCGCTCCAACGCCGCCGGCGAACGCCGGTGATGAGAGCGTTCGAACCTCTTCGAATAGCAAACGTGGGCCGACAATCTCGGCCGATCTACGAGCCAAACCATCAAGGAGCTTGACGGCGGGTGCCGTTGTGCAACTCCAGGCGCTATCCAATCGATCACGACACTCGCATCAACGACCGGCATTGCTCTCGCGTGAACGGTCCTTCCTATCATCGAGCACGAGATCGCTCGCGGACCGTCCCACCGTTGGGCGCCTCAGCGCCCTTTTCGCAATGGCTTGCCATTCGCGAAGCGAGAGGATCTTTCGGTCGCTGCCGGCCAAGGCCTCCAAATCACCTCGCAGAACGAGGAGTCGCTTTCCGCTCTTCCGAGCACGGAGCTTTCCCGCCCAAACCCAGCGGCGCACAGTCTCAGTCGACCGACCCGTAAGCCGGGGCAGCATCTCTGATACCAACTCGTCCCGCGCCATTTCAGCCACGAGGATGCTCTACTACATCTACCACGCCGTTGTAGAAGTTTGTCAATAGCCGCTGGCAGACACTAATCGAACATTCGAATTGGAGCGCCAGCGCTCAGGCGAGAGATGGAACTTTTCGCGCCCGCCAACGTCATTTGATTTATGGCGACATTCGCGTCGGTCCTTTGGGGACGCCTGCAGAGATCTTGGTTCGGCTCGATCATTGCGCTGGCCGGCGTGACGTTGCTCCTGGCGGTTCCGCTAGTCCGCCGGTGCTCGGCAGTCAGCGGTGTGAGGGGCGTCCCATCTGGTGACGGCTGTGCCTGGACATCTCCGGTTCAGGGCGCCGAAGGACTCGGCCTCGTCATGCTGCTTGCCGTAGTCGCGGTCGCGGCGATCCTTGCAGTGGTGTTCCCGCGACCTTGGGCGCTCATCGCTGTGGGCCTGGGGGACTGCCGCGATCTGGCTGGTCACTGTCAATCTGAACTTTGAACTCAGGTATCAGCTGGGATTGTCCCTCACCGAAGACCTTGAAACGAAATGGCTCCTCGTCTTAATGTTGCCTTCGAGCGTGATGTAGCTGTCGGCGGGCGTCGCTGGCCTGCTGCGACCGAGTAGGTTGCCTGGGGCGGCGCAGCCGATTCCGAGGTCAGGCGCAGCAAGCTCTCGGCGCTGAAGGCACGTGCCCAATGTCTCGAGGCAATCGGGTGATCCGTGCACTCGCAGCAGCTGTTCTAGTCGGTGGTGTCGTGCTCCTCACGCTCTGGCCCAGAGGGTTTTGTGACCTGTCACCTTGCACGCTCAATCCGCCCGGCCCAGATAAGCCCTGCATAGCTATCGGAATCATCGGCCCGTGCCCTGTTACGCTTTGGACGATAGCGGTGCCGCTTGTAGCGGGGCTCGCCGCCGCCGCCGTCGTCCTGATCTCGGGAATCTGGCAGCACCGACGACAAGGCCACTCATCGCCTTAGCTGTCAGAGACCGATAACGCCGGCCGTTGGGCAGATGACCGCGGCCACACGTAGGTTGAGTGGTAGCCCGTGGCGGACACTATTCGAACAATCGAACCTGGACCCTACGACTTAATCGCGCTGGTGACGAGCGCAGGGACCAGGACGCGCTTTTCGAAATCCGTCCCGCCCTGGGTGAAGGTTCCCGTGAACAGGAAGGCTGGCTCGAGGTAGGTCGTTCCGCTCCCCGCCGCCACCGCGATGTAGACG
>DASZZN010000003.1 GCA_035544955.1 Candidatus Dormiibacterota bacterium | reverse complement strand
AGGGCTCGCCAGATCTCGGGCTTTCGAGGGTCCTTGTCGCGCGTATGGAGAAACTGACGGAGGGCAACCGGGTCTCTGACACCGGATAAGCAAGGATGTTGTCGTCGGATCGTGTCTAGCCACTCCCTCAAGCCTGGCGAGGGAAGAAGTCGCTCGAACTCGGATAGAAACGCCGCTCGGCTGGGCGACATCGAGGAAGGCCTCCTTGAGATTGCGGGCGTCCCAGTTTGTCTGGCTCAGTCGGCCCGCATGGGGATGCTGGAAAGCGAGGGCGATTGGCTCCCCGGTATCCGGGTCTCGCCTCCGCTGGCCTTACCTCATACGCCTGCCTCTCCTTCGGGCTGTTCTTGCTATGCACAACAAAATAGTGTATAGGCTAGCACAAAACGCCGGATTTGTCAAAAACGGGTGGAACCGCAGATGGAAGTCCGATCCGTGATGCGGGCTGCCCGGAATGGCTTCGCGGGCAGCCGGCTGGCCAACTCGAGCAAGCATGAGGATCTGAATAACGTCTCCGGTCACTACCATAGATTGGGATTGTTGTTAGTGCATCTGAGGCGGCGTATGAGTGCCTGTGGACCGGCTCGGCTTTGCTGGGCCGTAGGAGCCGTGAACTCGAAGGTCTGGCCTATCTCAGTGCGGACCCTCGGTTTGTGGCTGCCGCGGCTCGCGGCTCAGGCTCGCCTTGTAAGTTCGCGGTTTTGCCAGCGGCTCGACCGCAACAATTTCCCGCGGCTCGTAATGCGGAGTTGGTTCTGATGCTCTTCCCACCAGTACAGCCAGCCTACGCTGCGGCGATTACATCCTCGCCTCTTGCCTATATCGTCGTAGGGCTCTGCGGTGCCGCGCTGATCGCGGCCGGAATCTTTGAGGTAGTGACGGGTAGAAGGGTTCGGATGCGGTTGGGCGGATCCGACTCGAGGGTTGCCTTTGTCCGCATCGGCGGAGCCGGCTCGCTGCTCTTCGGCATTTTTCTGGTCGAGCAGGCGCTCGAATGGCACTCGAGTGCGCAGGCTCTTGGCTTTCCAAGCTTGGCTTCGTCTGGTGCAGATACCTGGTCTTGTCGGCCTGGCAGTCGTTCTTCTGGCCGAGTATCAGAACCGCCGCGGTTCACCAGACACGGGCGGGGGGTGACACCGCGATTGACTTATGTTCAGATGCCGGTAGGCGCTAGGATCGCAGCGGGTTAAGCGCGCAGACATTCTCCAAAATCGGCCTCAGTTGAAGAGCCACAACATTCCTACCATAAATTCGCGGGCAGGCCAGACTCCGTTGCAGGAAAGCGCGCTCGGCAAAGCACGCCGGCTCACCATTGCACTGTCGCCCGAACATTCGCTGACGATCCACGGCCGTTCGGCTATTTACTGTAGCCAATTCTGTAGCCAACCCGAAGGACTTAACACCAGTCAATGGACGCGTTATGAATACATGGAAAGCGAAAATCACTGCTGAATTCAATTGCTGGCTGATTTGTAAACAGCGGGACGGCCCCCGTCGTGGCTCAGCTGATTGGAGTCAGTTGTGAGTTAATCCGCAGACGGTGGGGAAGCCGCTCAGGCCGCGAATGCGTACGGAGTTGGTTCAGCGAACCGTAAGTGAGCTCAAGAAGGTGACGATGCCCAGGACAAGGACGAGATAAAGAATCCCTGCCACCACCGGCCCATTCAAGCCGAGTTTACGAGCTGCACCGCTGAGCGTACCCGGCATAATCATCCGCATCATCGTTCCGGCCGTGGGGATGGTCGTCTGAGTCATGCGCACCAGCAGGCCCCGCTGTGCAATAGTTGCGAGGAGACCGCCCACCAAGATCAGCACAAATACGGCGACTTCCCCGGGGCCCGTCGGCCCGTGGTGAGCTGAGTGTCCGTCCATTGTCGCCTGCATCAGACCCAGGATTAGGAAGCCGCCCCAGAAAGCTGTGAGCCCGGCGAGGAAGATCCCGGCCTCAAGGCGAGAGCTGAAGAGTGGCGGACGGACAAATTGTGGCGGGAGGTTAGGTGCAGTAGGAATTTCCACGTCGGGGAGTGAAGTCGCCAACGGTGCTCCCAGGGCGATCTCTAACCGGCTTGCAAACGTGGAAACGCTTCGGCCAGCGTCCACGCGCTGTGCCAGCGTGAACAGTGACCCGAACCCTCCCCAGAGAATCAGCGCGGCAACGAACATTCCTTTGTCAGGGAAGAGGGAGCTGCCGATCGTAGCAAGCCAGAAGACGCAGAACATGGTCAAGTACGGGTACGGCAGTCGCGCCTCGCCGTTGATAACCGTGCCCGCACCTGTCTGCGAAGTAGTTGCATCGAGAACCGCGATCGTCCGGGGTGGGTTGCCAAGAAACCTCCCAGCGACCTTGAAAAGCTTGAAACCCCGTGGAGTGACTTCGATTCGATAGCCGATCTTGCTTAGGTTCCCGTCACGAGGGGCGGTGTAGCCTTGGCTCTGATCAGCAAGTCGGGCGACGATCTCATCCGGGGTGAGGCTCGTCGCAAAGCGGATTCGAGCCGGCACCCACAAGCGCCTAGGCCAGGGCGTTCGGTGGACGAGATCGCTCACCGTCGGGGACCCTTGCTGACTCGCACTTCGATATGACGCGGATAACCTGACACTTCTGTTGGGGCTTGCCAAACGGGTGTCGACCGTTTCCCTGTGATCTGGTTGAGTACGACCGACCCTGAAGGATGGTGCGACCCGGTGCGTTACGTGTTCCAGAGAGTCCCGTGGAGCAGATCAAGCCTGCGACGCAGCCGTTCAGCACGAATCAACGCGCGAGTCGTGCGGACCTGGCAGTTGTATCCCTGTCAGCAATACTCTGGCCCCTCGGCGTTGTTGCCATGTTCTTCACCAAGAATTGGTCACTCCGGAGCAAGGTCTCGGCGGTCGGTGTCATTCTCGTGTGTGGTTTGATCTTCTCGTTCGCGCCCAGGCTTAGCGGTGGAGCAGCAGCGGCTGGTGTCACTGCGTTCTTGTTGTCCAGGCACCCGGCACCGTCGCGCACGCTGAAGATCGTCGGATGGACCGCGACCGGGGCAGTTGCCATTCTCGGCGTGATCGGTTTGTATCTGCCGCCTCTGCTTCGCATCGGCTGGCACTAAAGGCTCAGCCTCGAAACCCCTACCCGTCAAGTGGCATCGCGCATTGGGACGCCGCGCAAGCAGCGACCAGGGTCGCCAAGTGGTTCCCGCGCGGGTTCGAACGCGAGTCCGAGCAAGGCCTACGTCGTCAGAACAAGTCGGGATGCCAGACCATTCGTGGCCTTGCGTGAGCACGACACTCGTCTCCCGCTCTCTGAAACCAATCGCTGCCCTTTGCATTCATCGGTAGACCATCAGCCGTGGGGCAATCACGGGTTCCGACTAACAACTTCCCAATAGTCGGCCGGGATAATCTTGGCGGCGACACATGATCTGGCTGAACCTGAGCCTAATTGCACTTACGGTGAGCCTAGCCCTCCCTGCTGTGTTCTCGGGCTCCGAGCGTATCTGGCCGCGAGTCCGTTTCCTGGCCGTGCTGGCCTTTCAGGTCAGCGGGATTCTACTCGTCAGCTGGTGGCTCGTGAGCGGTGCCCCAGCGGAGCCTGGGCCTCCGACATCCGGACCGGCGCCCGACGCGGGGAATATCGCCCAAACGGCTGTCTCGGCCTCTCTGCGGAGCTTGGCGCTCCTGGCGACGACCGTCGTCTGGGCGACCTGCAGCGGGCTGGGAGCTGCCTTCCTCATCACCGCGAGCAGGAGTCGACGTTTACTGGCGGTGATTCCCTTGGTCACCGTTCTCTGGGTGGCGCCGACGTTTCTGATTGCCGCGGTCGTGCAGGAGGTTCAATTCCTCATCTACAGCGCCACTGGGACGCCAGTCGGCGGAGCCTACGGAACGGTGTCAGCACTGCAGGTTCTGTGGGCCTCCGTCGTGTTGGGTATCCGCCCGGCGGCCTACATCTTCCGCCAGGCCCGGGTAACGCTCGATCTGGAGGAAACCGCCGACCACGTTCGCGCCGCGCGCGCCCGCGGTCTGCCCTGGGGGAGAATCGCGGCGCGGCACATCTTTCGGCCGGCCGCCGCAACCATCGCCACCGGCTGGCTGAGTTCGTTCCGACTCATGATCGGCTCGCTCCCACTCGTCGAGTTCTTCTTTGCCTATCCGGGGTTCGGCCAACTGCTGGTGCTGTCCCTTGGCGTGGGCTACGGCGACAACCCGCCGCAGCCGCAACCCCAGCTCGCCATTGCGCTCGTCGTGGCCATGGCCGTTGTCTTGGTCCTTATCGAGGCAGCGGTGGGAATGCTACAGACCCGACTCGACCCGCGCCTTCGAGACCTGCAGCTGGAGAAAGCGTGAAGCCACTGGCTCGATTGCCGAAGGCGCTGCTGACTCTTGGCGCAATTATCCTCCTCATTGCGCTCGTCGGTCTTCTGGTTGGGGGGCTGCTCATACCCGTCAAATGGGCAACTACGGTCTGGGCCGGCGGCGTGGTGAGTGGGACCACCACCGTGAAACTCGCTCCCTTTCCCGCGCTCACAACCCTCAACGTCTTCGACTTCAATGCCCAACCCGGGGGTACGCATTTCTACCTCCTGGGTTCTGATGAGGGAGGTCGCGACCTGCTCGCGCTCATCGCGCACGGAGCCTTGCCGTCCCTTCAATTGGTGGCGATCGTCGTGGTGGCTCGATTGTTTGTTGGGTTTGTTGCCGGCATCGCCATGAGCATGGGCAGTACGCTGGTGCGAACGATCAGCCGGGGAATGGGTCGCTGGGTTGTCGGATTTCCCTACCTGGCACTGGCCATCATCGTGGTTCACAATCTGTCCTCCAGAGGAAAGCTCTTCGCCTTCGTGGTTGGCTTGTCCGTCATCGGCTGGCGCGATGTTGCTGAGGTGGTCGCCGAGCGCGTTTCATACGTGCGCGCCCAGCCCTTCGCCATAGGGGCCAAGGCGCTTGGGACGCCCGCTCTGACTTTTTTCCGCCTCCATGTGATGCCGCACTTGCGGCCGGCACTCACCGTGGAGATTCCTTTCCAGGCGAGCGCGGTTCTGGTCCTGTTGGCCGAGCTGGGCTACTTGCAGGTCTACCTTGGCCCTGTGGTCACCACGTCTCAGCCGAATAACAACATCGTCCACCTGCTGGTACGTCCGGAGCTTGGACAACTGGTGGCGGACGCGCGGCGCTATATCTTGCACGGCGAGTTCCTACCGGCCATCGTGCCGGCCGTGGCTATCGCGTTGATGGCCCTCTCGTTCGAGCTGATTGGCCTCGCGCTGCGTTCCCGATCAGCGGTACGAGTGGCGTGAGACGGATCGCTTCGCTCGGACTGGTCGCAGCGGCGATCCTGAGCCTGGCCAGTCTCGCGGCCGAGGCGGCCGAACCTAGTGGTAGTTCGGTCCAGCCCGCGCCTTCAGGCACTGGTACGGCGCTAGGAGGCAGCTCGAGTCCGTCATCCGCACTGGCCAGGTGGGGAGCTCCTGTTGACACCGCCTCGAGTCGTGATGGCGCAACACTTGTTGCCCTTGCGGATGGCGCCGCGCTGGCGACCGGAGGTTACTTCGCCAACGGGAAACCGTCTGCCGGCACCGACCGCTACGACCCCGTCACGAACACCTGGACGGCTGTAGCGCGAATGCCCGCGCCCGGCGCCCAGCAGACGGCGACGACGCTTCGCGACGGATCCGTTCTGTTTACAGGCGGGTACGAGGGCCCGAATTCATTGACCGGGGGCGGTACCGATAGTGCAATCCTTTACCTGCCGAGCGGGAAGTGGGTCTCCGCCGGTCACATGTCCGTCCCTCGCGAAGGTCATACCGCGCTCCTTCTTGCCGATGGGCGCGTCCTCGTCCTCGGAGGCTATGGGGGAAGCGCGCTAACCATCGGAGAGGCACCACCGCCGCTCGCCACAGCTGAGATATTCGACCCGACCACGAGGAGTTGGAAGCAGCCCTTTAGTCTCCCCGAGCCGATCGAGCAGTTTACGGCCACCCTCCTCGAGTCCGGCAAAGTCCTGCTCGCCGGAGGCTATGTGGCGAATAGGGGATCAGTGGTCGATAGCTGGCTCTACGACCCTGGCACGGGGACTTGGTCGAAAGCCCATCCACTGCTTGAGAGTCGCTCCTCGGCCATCGCTACGCGACTGGCCAATGGCAAGGTACTCGTGATTGGTGGTGTGCGCCTACCGGCCAATGCAACACCAGGTATTTTCTCCTCGCTCACAAGCGGGGAGCTTTACGATCCGGTGTCTGATTCCTGGTCAAGGCTGTCAACGGCACCACCCATCGCGACGAATGGCGCAGCGTCCGCCGTCCTGCTCAATGACGGGCGAGTGCTGCTCCTCCTCCGAGGGCCGTCGGCTACGCCGACCAGCCCGCTGGTTGCCGAGTTTTACGACCCGACCGTAGACCGCTGGAACGCGGGCCCGAGCGTGATTAGCGCTAGTTCGGCATTCGGGATCGAGGCCGTTCGCCTCTCGACCGGGAGAGTGCTGGTGATGCTCTCTAACGAGAGCGTCCTCTTCGACCCCGGCGGGACATCGGCTCTTCCGGCAGCAGCGGCGCCGTTGCAACAGGCAGAAAACCCGCTCAACTCCGCTCGCACCACGCCGTATCTCGTCGTTAGCGCGTTATTCTTCCTGCTCATTGTCTTAGTGCGGTATGCACGCGCACGGATCGCCAGTCGGCCGGGCTATAGATGAGCACGGCACAACGGGCACGGCAAGAGCGATGCCGATGCCAACGTCGAGTGCCAACCGGTGGCTGACAAGTCTGCGCAACTGAGCCAGCATCTGGGACCAGCGTATGAGCGGTCTGTGACGGGCTGGTGGCGAAGCAGACGAGAGCGGGCAACGATCGAGGCATCCGGCGATCGCTGACCGCCGTTTACTTGGCGCGGAATGCCGGCAGCGTTTCGTCGAGGCGCATGCCGGTCATGGAATCCGGTAGCCACCCATCTCTCAGACGATGAGAAGGAGTTGTGGCCTCGAGGAGCGGTACCGTCGAGTTGAGACCTCACGCGGATCACGTCGCGCCACCGGCTCAGCCGAGTGCACCAATCGAATCCATCCATCGAGTTGCCGTTAAGGAACTCGCGACGTTAGTCGTAAGGACAGAAGTGGGGTTTTAGCCCGTGGCGGACACTAATCGAACGCTAGGAGTAGGTGCCGGAACCGCTGAGCGGATGCGTTCTTCGAGTGTGGCCACCAGCCACGAAGAAGAAGCACGCAATGAAGCTATGGAAGGCGGGTGCGGTTGGGGCAATCCTGCTATGCATCGTGGTTGGGAGTGTGCTCGCTCTCACTAATCTGGGGAAAGGCCCCGGAACGCGAATCGAGCATCGTGGCAACACGATTGTTCTCCACGGACGAGGGACCACTGCTGACCTTGGATACCTTCCGGCCGGTCGCTACCGTGTCACGGTCGAGGAAGGAGTGGGCGGCTGTGCAATCCGACTACAACTGGCGGGGGCAGATGGAGTGGAATGGTACAAGCTGGACTTCTACATAAACAACCGCGACTCGCCGACTGGAGTCACGGGCGACATCCCAGGGCAGCAGTACAAGGTATATACCAACGTCTATTTCGGCGATGGTCTCACTATGGCCACACCAGAGCCGGTAACCGATTGCACGTGGACTTACGACTTCACACGGATTTAGGCGAGGCAAGCTCTTCCCTTGTGAGGAGCGGGCGATGCAGGCAAATTACGGTCATAGCCCGTGGCGGACACTAATCGAACATCCCGATTCGATCCGAGGCCGAGGTCTCGCGCCGGCCACTAATGAAAGAGCCTGAAGCGCCCGCAACGGAGGCAAGAGAAGTTCAACCGAAGGCCCCCTCGATCGCCTCGCGGACGCGCGCATCACGTTTCTCGCCGAACGATTCCTGCTCTAAAGGGACTTCGGAGACTGCTCGAATCAAGCCAAGGTTGCCCTCCTGCACGAGATCGAGAAATGACACTCCACGGCCAATAAATTGCTGCGCCATGCGGACGACTTCCCAGAGGTTGAGCTCGGTCAACCGGTAGTGTGCAGCTTCGTCACCGCGCCGGATGGCGGCGAGCAGGTCGGCTTCCGTCTCGCGTGGCAGCGCTTCAACGGACGCAATCTCACGGAGGTACATCACGACGGGATCGTCAGGCGACGATCCGGCCGCTGCAAGGGCGGTCAGCAGCTCATCGAGTTCGACTTGACGCTTAGGATCGAGCAGGCCCACCGCTCACCTACAGAGAGGATAACTTTCCGACTTTAGGGAGTAGCCCTGCTGGCCAGGGGCGGAACAATGCCAAGCCCGGTCACCGTTAAGAGCAGACTGCTGCGGAGGAGCCCGTGGCGGATTCGAACGGACTCGGCTGGTGGTGCGTATCGCTTAAACGGTTTATTTGGTGTGCGGATATATCAAACGTATTTGAGGAGAACCGATGGTATTTGCGCCCCGAGTCCGCTCGGGGTCGCCATCCAGAACAAGTTTCGAACCGGGCTGGGCGAATTCAAAAAGCCGCTGAAAAGGATTATTAAGAGCCCAATCCCGGGTCCGAGAGTATTGGTCGACGGTCACGCGGGAGAACAGGAGTTCTGCGAATTCTCGCCGCCGTTCCGCCGTCGCGCACCGGTCCCAGATGACCTCGAGGCTCGACAAAATCGCCAGCCCGGTGGTGACGTCGTGCGCCTCTTTCTCGAAGCCCGCGCTGGCATGGCTCAGCCGCTCCCGAAGCTCCCTCTGGGCGGCCTCGTTCAGTGACCGTTCGCCCCTGAACTCGTCGTACGAGATATCGCCGTTTGTGTGCAGACGGATCAGCGTTCTCGCCTTTTCCTCAAGGCGATGCACCTGCTTCTCGAGCTTGTCCGCCTCAAGCTGGCGCTGCCCAGGAACGCGCTCCTTGAGCCGGGCCAGCAGTTCCGCCCTACATCCATCCGCCATCTCAGGACGGATCTGGATTCGCGCCAACAACCTGCTGAACTCGCTCTCGACCCCTTTCTGGCCCAGATAGATCTTCCGCCCATCAACCTTGGCCTTTGTCCGGTAATAGGAGGCTTTCTTCTTAGGCTGAGTCTCCCCGTGGAAACCACAGCCACCCTCCTGACTCCAGAGAATCTTGACGAGCGGGTAGTCGTTGACATGGTGTTGTTTCTTATGGCTGCTGCGGATGTCAAGGAGCTCTTGTACCCGGTCAAAGGTTCCCGGGCTGACAAGTCGCGGCATTTCCTCGTGGCCTTCGAACTCTTCGCCTGGAAAGAGCCGAGTGAGCATTTTTCCGACGTAGACCGATTTCGGAAGAGGCCATGCCACTGGGACCTCACGAGACGCTTCCCGATAGGATTAATGACTTCCTGGGCATTCCAGGTATCCATCCATTGGTCCAACGTATACTTCCCGGTTGCGAATTCCTGCCATGCCCACCGGACGCGGGGTCCAGTGACCGGATCTTCCTCAAGGATGCTGACCGCGCGTCCTCGCTCAGTGCGCCGGCTCGGATGTCTGTAGCCCAGCGGAGCCGCCCATGGCCACTCGCCGCGTTCGAGCTTTGCCCGCATCCCTTTTCGAGTCTCGGTGGCGAGGTTCCGGCTATAGAAGTCGGCCAGCATCTGCATCAGCGTCTTAGCGAGCCATCCCGCTGGCTGTCGCTGATCGAACTGCTCTTTGGCGGAGACGATGTAGACGCCCGCTTCGTTCAATTCATCCTCGACGGTGACCGCTTCGCGGAGGTTGCGGCCGAAGCGGTCGTACTTGTCGACAAGGATGTACTTGAACCGTCCGGCGCGAGCCCAGCGGATCATCTCGTCAAAAACCTCGACGCCTTTCAATCCGCGATGTGACGCGTGGAGGAGGCGGAACGTATGGATGACGTTAATGCCGAACAATGCATGGCTGGGGTTTCTGATGATCCCTTCGTCGATGCCCCAGTCCTGACCTTCGAGAGAGTTCTCGGGCGACTGTGTCGGAGCATCGCTCATCCGCAGAAATTTGACGGCAATTTCGGGTAACTGTTTCGCGCGTACGATTCTCATGCCGGCATCCTAACTACGATGCCAAACGAAGGCAAGTATCTTTGGCCGAAGGCGATGACAGGACCGGTTGGTCAGCTATTTTGAGACCGGCCGCGAGCGCTCTTCCTTAAAGCGGCATCTTGGCCAGCGGAGCGGTCGCTCAAGACCGTCGCCTCAGCCGCAAGGTCGAGGAACCTCTCGAATCGTGCCAGGCTATCCTCGTCGAGCGTGCGCATCCATTGCCGGAAGTCGAAGCGTTGAGGATCCGTGATAGCGGTCAGGCCTGCGTCAAAGAAACGAACCCAGCCTGGTTCAGTGAGCGAATGAACGTGTGGTCGGACACGATCACGATGGTGTCCGGTCCTTCGCGATCTGAGATAAGCAGCGGCCGGCCTTCGAGCTCGGCGAGCAGCGTGATGTCGTTCGCGATCCGAAGGCGTTCCACAAGCCGGGATTGCGGCGCAGCGGCTTCGTAGGCAGGATTGTCGAGGAGGGCGGCAACCAGCCCGCGCATGCTGTCGGCCTCGCACGCGCTGAGATAGACACCGTTGCCGACTGGATGGAAAAGCATTCGCATGGGCAATTCCTGCGGATCTCCCGGATGGACCGGCCGATACATCAGGCGGCCCTCGCTCGCGTCCGCTGCCAGGCCGAGCGCTGATAGACCCAATACAGCTTGAGCTTGTCCTTGGGGCGAACAAAGATGAGGTCGGCGAAGCGTCGCAGGAGCCGATCGCCATCGTCGGGATCGCGGGGGCTCCCATGACTCCCGAGAGGCGTACGTTCCCGGGGGATCGCGTTATCCGGGAGCTCGGACGCGCGCTTCGTCACCCAGCAGGCCAGCTTGATGTTCGCCTGCAAGCGAGCGGGATCCAGGCTCGAGTCGAAGTAGCGGTACTCGATGGTCCGGTTGCGTTCGAGGATGTTGCCGAAGTTCAGACCGACCGAGTGACTGCTGCCGACCCGGTTGGCCAGGTCGCTGAGGCCTTGCACCTCCTCAAACTGTCCCGAGCCCATGGGGCCGCACCAGCGATAGCCGTTAGTGCTGCCGCGGTGGCTGCGTCCTCGCCGTCCCGTCGCGGCCGCCAGGCGATAGAGCAAATCCTCGGCCCAGGCGCACATTCGGGCGACGCGGCGGAACTTGTTGACGTCGTGGTCCATCCCTGCGGAGTCGACCCCGACGTGGACATGGCCACCGGTCCGGCCGCTCGCGCGCGCTCCCTGTGCCTGCAGGATCTGACACACACGTTCGAGCTGCGCCCAGGTCTCCGGCGTGTCCTGCAGAATCGGACTGACCAGCTCGCCCGCGACGGTCGCGTCGTGCTCGACCGTCCACTTGCCTGGAACGCGACTGCTCGAGTGATACGGCTCCTGATGTGCGCTCGAGGCTAAGCCGGCTTCATGCAACGCGCGGGCTACGGCGTTGGGGTTCGCCCCATCGAACTCGATTTCGATGCCGAACGTCTGGTTCGGATCCCCTCAACGTCACGACCACGAACACCTACGACGGGCGTGGCAACCTGGCCTCGACCACTCGGCCGTTAACGGGCACCAGCCAAACGGCGACCGTCACCTACACTTACGACCCCAATAAGGCCGGGGACATGACGTCGATGACGGACGCTGACGGCAAAGTTTGGCAGTACGCCTACGACCAGTATGGGGACCGTATCAAGGTCATTGATACCCTTGGCAACGCGACCACATACGGCTACGACACCTTGGGCCGGATGACCTCGACAGTCTCGCCAAAGGGAAACGTCGCGGGCTGCGGCTGTCAAAGCCAGTACACGACAAGCTACGCTTACAACCCCTTCGGTGATAGGCTCACCGCCACCGACCCACTGAGCCATCAGACCGCTTACCAATATGACGGTGATCGTAATGCTACGAAGGTCACCGATGCCAACAATCACGCGACCAGTTACACCTACGACAAGGACAACGAGCTGACAGTCGTAACCCGCGCTGACGCCACGACCCTGTTGACTGATTACAACCCGGACGGGACAGTCCTTGATCAGAAAGACGGCAAAGCCAGTGCCATCGTCACGTACGCGTATGATGCGCTGGCCCGGGTCACCTCGACCACGGACGCACTAGGGAACGCGACGTCATACTCGTACGATGGCGCCGGCAACCGGCTGAGTCAGCAAGACCCCGGCGGCAACTGCGCCGCCACCCCGAAGACCGGCTGCACAACATTTACCTACGACGTGGCGAACGAACTCAAAACCATTACCTACAGCGACGGGGCGACGCCGAACGTCAGCAACATCACCTATGATGCCGATGGTCAGCGAACGGCCATGGTGGACGGAACTGGTACCTCGTCCTGGGTCTGGGATAGCCTCCATCGGCTGACCAGTTACACGAATGGCAATGCGGCTCAGGTTCAGTACGCGTACAACCTCCGCGGCCTGCCAACCACGATCACCTATCCGGGCAGCCTTAACGTCACCCGTGCTTATGACGATGCGGGCCGCTTCACCTCGGTTCAGGACTGGCTGAGCAACACGACAACGTTCGCCTACGACGCCAACTCCAACCTTACGACCGAGACCCTGCCGGCTGGGGTTGGCGTCGTCGATACGTACAGCTTCGATGCTGCCGACCGGCTTATGGCTGTCGCCGACGTGAGAGGCAGCACGACGTTATTCTCGGCCGCGTACTCGCGCGACAGCGTTAATCAACTGACCTCCGACTCCTCGGCCCCCTCTACCAGCGGCAGCTACCAGTACACGACGACTAACCAAGTCTGCTACGCCGGCGCCGCAAACGCTACGGCCTGCTCGCTGCCCCACCGGCAGCGACGGCTTATGCCTATGATGCTGGCGACAACCTGACCCAGATGGGCAGCACTCAGCAAGTCTTTAATGTCGCCGACCAGATCTGCTGGACGGCTGCCATTAGCGGATCCTGCGCCTCGCCGCCAACTGGCTCCACCAGCTATATATACGACACCCGTGGCAATCGGACGAGAGTCACGCCGCCGACCGGAGGTGCGACCAACCTGTCATACGATCAAGCCAACCGCTTGACCGCTTACGGCCAAACTGCGACCTATGCTTACAACGGGGACGGCCTTCGGATGAGCAAAACGGTTTCTGGGACAACGAGCCAGTTCTTATGGAATATGGTGGGGAGTCTGCCGCTGCTAATCAAGGACGGATCAATAGCCTACCTGTACGGCCCGGGCGGCTTACCGTTGGAGCAGATCAACGCATCAATCGCGGTGTGGCTCCATCACGATCAGCTGGGGAGCACCCGATTGGTAACCGATGCTATCGGGGCGAACCAGGCGACCTATACCTTCGACGCATACGGCAAGTTAAAGTCCAGCAGCGGCACAATCTTGAATCCTTTTGACTTTGCCGGACAATATCTTGATGCCGAGTCCAACTCTTACTACCTCCGGGCTCGATATTACGATCCAAGCACCGGCCAGTTTCTTAGCCGCGATCGTGCCATTAGGACGCGGGAGCCGTACGGATACGCCTATGACTCTCCAACCAACAACGTTGATCCGGCCGGACTATCCGGCTTTTCGTGCCTCTGCCAACTGAACGAACGGATTACGAGAAATGAGAATGCCCTTCCGTATCCGGGTGAGCAGGATCTCGTTGACCGGCGTTACGCCTTGAACCAGAGCATCTGGGGAATTTCAGACGAGCCCGCGGCGGGAACAATTTACTGGAATGTCCAAACCCAGACGACTCTAGAAATCACAGCCTACTTGGCGCTGCGTCTGAACGTGAGCGCAAGCGACGCTGTCAACATACTGAAGACGAAGGATTCAAATTATCAGGACAAGATTGGGCCTGCAAAGCTCAAGTCCTGGCTAGAGCAGGCAAGCGCGGCCCTCCCAGGAGGTGACTCTGCGGCGGCTGCTGGCGGGCAGCCTCCTGGATGCAAATGATTGCTGCGAGAGCATTCCGAAGAGTCAGGGCACCGTTGGTGGCGATCGTTGTTCCGATAATTCTGGTCGGCTGCGGATCCACGCCAAAGCCGCCCGCGGCTGCGAGTTTGAACATAAGGCAGTCGGACGTCCCGGGCGATCTTCAACCGTGCCCTTCAGTTCCGGCCTATATGCACCTTTACACGCCCGCTGGCGAAGCCGCCGCTAGGAAGGGTGGAGCTATCGAGTTTTCAATTGTGAACTACGCTGCTGATCCAGTCTTTTGCTCGGGCGGCGCAGTCACACGACCGCCGTTGCGGATCGTCCAAGCGTTCGTCATTAGATTCCGCGACGCTACCTCAGCTGCCCAAGTGTATCGCGCAAACGTCATCGTCGGCAGCACTATTACGGGTCCCTACACAAAGGAAGGTGTAGCCACAGGCTACGGAGCCAATTCGGCGGAATTTCATTCCGGCCCGCTGGCTGGGAACGAGTTTGGCTTGAACTGGCAGAAGGGCGCCTACATCTTCGGGTGCGAAGATGGCAACTTGACTGAAACAGAAAATGGCAAGCTCGCTGATGCTGTGTATAAGAGGACCCCATCTTCGTAAGGTAGCGAAGGCTGCCGCTGCTGCGGCGACGCCTGGGTAAACGCTCTGCACAGTCGTTACTGTCCGGCCCCCCTAAAACTGGTCCATTTTCAATGTTGTAGCGAGCGAAAATGTCAGGGCTGATGGAGGTGTTGCATGCCCGCCACGAGGCACTCGGTGGAGCAGATCATTGCCAAGTTGCGAGAGGTCGAGAAGCTTACCGGCCAGGGGATGACGATCCCCATGGCGGCGAAGAAGGTGGGGATTACCGACCAGACCTTCTACCGATGGCGCATCCGCTACGGGGCGCTCAAGGAAGACGAAGCCAAACGGCTGCTGTTGCTCGAACAGGAGAACTCGCGTCTCAAGCGGATCGTTGCCGAGCAGGCGCTCGACATCTCGATGCTGCGGGATCTGCAACGGGGGAAATTCTGAGCCCGGCGCGACGGAGGGACGCGGTGGTCTATCTGGTGAAGCGGTCACAAGGTCTCCGAGCGTCGGGCATGCAAAGTGGTGGGCCAACATCGGTCGACGCAGCGCTATGTGCCATTGGTGCCCCAGGAGGAGATGAAGCTCGTGGCCGCGATGAACGAGCAAGCGGCCGCGCATCCGCGGTATGGCTATCGGATGGTCTGCACGCTGCTGCAGCGAGCTGGCTGGCGGGTCAACCGCAAGCGCATTGCGCGACTGTGGCGCTTGGAGGGCCATCGCGTGCCGCCCCAGCGAAGCAAAGCATCGGGGAAGAAAGCCTGGGGCGCCGCCGAGAATGCGTCGTGGAACCGGCCGGCGACGGCGCCCAATCACACCTGGTCGTATGACTTTGTGAGCGCCCGCACCCGTCGTGGCGTGGCCATCCGCATCCTTAATGTTGTGACAGCACCGCGACCAGACCCCTCAAGACTTCGTAAGCGTGGTCGCCGGTCCGAGTCCCGTCTCTCGCTAATGGTTCAGCTATAGCTCGCTGGTTCCATGATGCGCGTGGGGGCGGCCGCGAGCACCACCCTTGGCGGCCGGAGGAAGGATGGTCGATGCCGCCAGCTGGTAGGTGATCTGAATACGATTTCTGGGCGTGGACTCGCTTGGGAAACTCTCGTCTCCCGCTTTCCCAAGTACCTGACCTCGCATCGCAGCCCCAGTCAGAACGGGATACTGAGTGGCATGAGGACTCTCCACCCGGCGTACCGCGTCACCGACCTATCGGCATCGCTGGACTTCTACACCGCACTCGGGTATGAGCAGGTAGGACGCGTTGACATCGGGGACGGCTCAAGCCTGACCATGCTCAAGTTCCCCCGTGAGGAGAGAGTTACGCTCGAGCTGGTGCACCGGCCGGCCGATGGCCCCGTGGATATCGGCACGGGGTTCAGTCACCTCCCAATTCAAGTCGACAGCCTCACGCTCACCATAGAGGCGTTATCGCACGCTGGGCTAAGGGCCGGCCCAATCGAGCTCCCCGGTGGACCCGACGGAGCCCAAACCTCATGGATCACAGACCCCGACGGATATCGGATTGAGTTGGTGCAATGGCCACCAGGCCACGCCAGCGGGCTTACAGCTGCTGACTTTCCTTAGACGGGCGATGCGAACGTACCGCGTCGCCGGACTGTTGCTCTGCCGAGGCCGTCACGCATCTCAATCGCGGCAGGCCGCGACTCTGCCATAGCCTGACCCGGGCTGGGCGCGGCAGCAGGGTGAGCGTCGCTTTGGTGAAAAAGGCCGTTCGTTGGGCGTGCGACAGGCGTCCGCCGACCGTCCGCCGAGCGTCCGTCAAGCGTTCGCTGCTCGTCCGGCGATAAGCCAAAGCTCTGCGTTTGTATTCCGCGCGAGTTCGAAACTTGTCCGGTTGGGGTCGTAAATACCACCTGAAAGCCTCGGCGTATACCGGGTATATGTCCACGTCGACAACTTGGTCATCTTGGACGGCGATTCGCGTGAATACCCGCTCGACGACCTCCCGTTGAGCTGCCGGGCTCGACTCCTGGACAGCGGCCGCGAAGCCACGAACGAGTTCGAGCGCCTGGAGAGGCGACATGCCGGGGGTTGACGTCGCATAGTCCCACCGTCCATCCTCTTCAGAAATATCCGCAAGAGACTTGTCTCGGAACGCTTTGTCGCAGAGCCCGTCCCGGTACATCTCCAAGGTGCGCTGCCTGCGCAGGGCCAGCTCCCGGCGCGAACTTGGCCTGGCCGCCTGGCCAAGTACTCAGGCGTGGTCTCGTGAAGCATGCGGCCTGAGAAAGTTCGGGCGACCACTCCGTTATAGATCTGCTCCAGCCATGAAAAACCGAAAAACCTTGCTGGGAGGCGGGGTCTTGCTCGCCACGGTGGCCAGTGCCCTGATCATCGCCGCCGGCCATCTGTCGAGTCTCGGGACGCGAACGACGCCGAACCCTTCGGCCAGCCCGTCCGGCGCCTGCCGTCAGCCGGGGCCGGTGGGCAGCGGCACTGTGGCTTCGCAGGCGGCCGATGGCCGCTTCGTTGCCTGTATTCAGGTACCCCTCGGCCCCAGCAACGCCGTGATTTCGGCGATCCGACTCGAGCCGTGGCCAAACTGGGATTCACGACAAGCCGCGCGCGCGGGCGACTGGCTGACGCTGACTCCAGCGTCAGGCCCGCCCGGGACCGAGGTCAAGGTCAGTGGCCACGTCGGGCCTTGGCCAGCGGTGGTGGGGAAGCCCGACGCTGCGAACATCTGCTGGGCAAGCTGTGACGCGTTGCAGGGCTCGATCGCCATCACGTGGTCCAAATCGGAAGCGGGACGCTTTGACGGCAGCTTCACAGTTCCGGCAGCTCCATGGTTCCGTGGGAAAACCATCAGCTCATTGCAGTCTGGCCGCTACGCGGTCATCGTTCCCTGTCTACCGTTGTACCTCGACCGCAAGGGGGCCTGTGCGACCGCGCGCCTGCAAGCCTTCTTCGACCTCTCCGCGCAGCGCCCATCGCCCTGCGCCGCGTCGCCGAGTTGCGCCCGTTTGCAGGCCACGCCAATGCTGGGCCCTCCTGGAAGCCTGGTGAGCATCGAAGGTTGGGCGCCCCTGACCGGGATCGGCGGCAGCGGCTTCGTCGAGATCGGGTTCGAACCCGAGATGTCGCAGATTCTCAAGGCCTCGGGCAACATTGCGACGCCTCCGGCGGACATGCTGACATCGATGCGCTTCTCGATTACGCGCTCGCCCGACTGGGCGACGCTTCCCGCGCTACACCCTGTTTCCATCCAGCGTACCGGGATGGACCCGATTGGCGTCGACCCGAGCGATCCCCGGCGGTTCGCCTACTGCGGCGCGGGCAGCATTCACATCACGCGCGATGGTGGTAGCAGCTGGACCACCATTTCCGATGCAGGCCTTGAGCAGGCCTCGGCGGCAACCGACTATCCATTGCCGAATACGCTCGACCCCGACCTGATCTGCAACTCGGTCGCGCTTGACAGCCGCTTTCCGGCGACGATCTACGCCAGCTTCGTGACATCGGGCTTCAACGCCGGGTCGGTCGCGTATGTCAGTCGTGACAGTGGCGTGAGCTGGCAGCCGGCGCCATTCCCGGCGGACTATGACATGCAATGGTTCGGCGGGTTCCGCGCTTCGGCAACCTCGGTCGAGCCGCTCTATTACACGCTCTTCGACGTCGCTCCAGGTCCGGCCGACTTTACGGTCGAGCAAACAACCGATGGCGGGCGCAGCTGGCATGGCGCGACGCTGCCATGCCCTGGCCGTGGCCCGTGCCTTGCCCTTGGCGCCCTGCCGCATCGGGGCTGTAGCGCCCATGACGGATTGCAATCAACCTTGATGTCCCGCGATAGTGGGCGCTCGTGGATGGCATTGGGCTGGCCGGATTTTCTGAGCGCGTGCGCGACCGCGCAGCTCATCGGCCTGGCAGACGATGGCGTGGTTATGGTCGATCCCCTGAGTCCCTACGCGCTGAGGGTCACGCTCGACGGCCATACCTGGCTGCGATACGCGCTGCCACCGATCAACGGTGCCGAGCTGACCAAGGACAACACGCCGGGAACGCTGGAGATGCTTCCCGACGGTCGGCTCCTGATCGCTGGGCCGACGTGGTATCTGCTCGCGGCTGGTGCCCGGAGCTGGTGCACGGTCCCTCTTTCGGGCGTTGCCCATGATGTGGACGTGGTTAGCCCGATGCCGATCGGCGGCAGCCTATGGTGGATCGATCCCAACGCCGGTTCGGCACTGGAAGGCGCCCCGCGCTCGATTCCGTTGAGCCGCATCCACTGCTGAGTCCGGCAGATCCTTCGATCGAGGCCGGTGGCCAGGCCTTCCAAAGTCTCGATCAACCTGACCATCGCCAGCGCACCCGGTGACAGTAGTCGAGCAGGTCTCGCCTGACTCGGTCTCGTTCGCGCTTCGGAATCTTGTCCACGAAACCCACAGACTAACTGCCGAGCGACGCGGAGCCGCAAGCGTATTTGCGAAGCACCGGTGGTATTTGCGCCCCCGAGTCCGCTCGGGGTCGCTTGACCTCAATTTTCGTATTCGTTTTCGCGGTGGTGGCTACTTGACTAATCGGGTCAAGATGTACACATTTTCTCGGAGGCCACTGGTTATGCCGGCCCGAGAAAGACAGGTTGGGTGACCCTCGCAACCGATGATGAACAGCTGTGCACAGTGGTCGCGGCTCTATACCACTCGAACCCACGACAACCTAATGGCGCACCTCTTTATCGACCTGTGACTTCCTGATGTAGATTGCTGCTCGCTTGATCGTGGCTGGATGTGCCACCTACGCTGCCTTTTGCGGACGTTGCTCTTCGGTGAGCGGCCCAGAAAGCGCAGACGACTTCCGCGTATGCCTGAATCGCGACACCGTCCTCGGACCCGCCTCGAGCTCACACCGCAGGCTGACGCCCGACGAGCGAGCGCGGACCGGGATCAGCGACGCGGTTAGTCCGACGCTCGGTCGGGATTGAGCACGTCGACGATCTGGTCGCGGACTTCGAGCAGGCGCTTTAGGCGGTCTTGACGACGTAGGTGCTGGCGATCTTGTCGTGCCAACCCTGCTTGTTGGGGTCGAATGCCACCCAGATGACGCCGATCAAGATGGCGAGGCAGGAAATCAGCAGGCCGACATAGCGGATGAACCCCTGGAGGATGGTGAGGTCACTACCATCGGTGCGGACGACCCGCAGGTTCAGCAGCTTCATACCAACCGTCTGGCCCCGCCAGGGGCTGCTGTTGGACCAGAAATAGCTGAAGTAGGCGATGCCGAGAACCAGCCGGAACAGGTTGCCCAGATCCGTAGACCTATTGAGAACCGCGCTGACGACCAGGTTGACGACCAAGAGAATGACGCCGTCGATGAGGATCGCGACGAACCGGATCCAGAAGCCTGCCTTCGGTGCATTGACGAGCGATGCGCCAGCTGAAACCGGCTGTTGCATGGGGCCCGATTGCATGGACATCGTTAAGCCCCCTCCAGTCTTGGCGCGAGTACAGTCTGACCTCTGTTCAACGCAGGGCCGTCGTCCCCAAGCTCGTCGGGCATAGGGAGTTTGCTCGGCCACCAGGCATGGCGTCCGATGAGCATCGTGATCCCCGGAACCAGCAGCGAACGGACGATGAAGGTGTCGAGCAAGATGCCGAGCGCCACCGCGAGGCCGGTTTCTACGCCGTCGCGAACCGGGACGGTCGTTAGCACACAAAAGGTTCCGGCCAGGATGATCCCCGCACTAGTAATCACGCCGCCGGTACTCGAGACCGAGCGCCGGATCGCCTCCGGGAGCCGGTAGGATCGGACCTCTTCCCGGACGCGACTCAAGAGGAAGATGTTGTAATCCGCGCCCAGAGCCGACATGAACACGAACGTATACAGCGGCAGTTGGACGCTCGCAGTCGCACTGTTCAGGACGGAGCGGTTGATGTAGAGCACCAACCCGAGCGCGGCCGCGAAGGTCAGGCCGTTGATTAGCAGCAGATAGACCGGCGCCAGAATCGACCGCAGGAAGAGACCCAGAACAACGGACACCAGGACGAGGACCAGCGCCACCACCGTCCGCGTGTCCGCGGCGGAGATCACGAGGTTGTCATATGAGGTGGCCGTCTCTCCGCCGATGAGAACCTGACCTGCACCAGTCGCTGCGATGGCATGTCGTGCCGTCGAACGGAGTTGGGGAACCAGATCGATCGCCGCAGGCGCGTACGGGTCACCACGAAGCTGCACGGCGAGAAGCACGACCCGGCCGTCTCGCGAAAGACCGGCTGAAGTAACGGACGCGACTCCCGGCGATGCCGTCAGCGCCTGCTGCACCGCCGCTGCCGCCGTCGAGCCCGATTGCGGCGACGTCACAACCACATTGGTCGGCGCCAGAGAGCCGGGGCCAAAAGCCCGCTTGAGCATGGCATCGCCCTGCAGCGACTCGCTCGGCCGCAGATAGGCATCAAGGGCGGCGAATCGAGGTTGGTACTGCAAGACTCCGGTCGCCAGCGCCAGCAGAAACACGAC
Organism: Candidatus Dormiibacterota bacterium; assembly: GCA_035544955.1. Taxonomy (NCBI): domain Bacteria; kingdom Bacillati; phylum Candidatus Dormiibacterota; species Candidatus Dormiibacterota bacterium. Next base: position 12,785 of record DASZZN010000003.1, on the reverse strand, counting down.
CGGCAGAATGGTTGCCGCCAACGGATGTCGTGCCACAAAGCTGCCCACATCGGCCCAGAGACGGACACGGGCTTGCTCCGGATGTCCCAGCCGCGGTATGGCGGGCCAGAAGACAACGCGGCCGAAGATCGTCAGCACTGCAGGGATGAGCGTGAGCCCCGCCAAAAGGACACAGGCAATGCTGGTGGCGAGGGCGACGCCGACATCATGATTCACGGGATTGGCCGCGAGGGTGAGGGTGAGCGTGCCGAGGAAGACGACACCGCCGCTGGCCAGAACAGGCTCCGCGACAACCCGTAATGCTTGACGCATCGCGGATGCGGCGTCCCGCTCTCGGGTGAGGGTCGGGCGGTAGCGCGAGAGTATAAATAGCGTGTAATCGGTTCCGGCACCGAACAGAAGGATGGGAACCAAGGCGGTGGCCTCGCCATTGATCGGAGCGCCCGTGAGGTGTTGCCCGATGGTCAATAGTGAACTCGCCACGATGTACGCCCACGCGACGGCAACCACTGGAAGCAGCGCCAACAGCGGCGCGCGGTAGACGATGCCGAGGATCACCAGCACCAGCAGCAGGGTGCCCAGCAAGATGCTGCCGAGAATTTTGCTCGTCAGCAGGGTCAGGTCAGCCTGGATTCCCGCCGGGCCGGTGACGCGAATCTCCAATCCGTCGGAACCAGTCCCGACGTGCTGGCGAATGGCCGCCACCCCATCCGAAAGGCTGTTTCCGCCGCGGTTCCTGATCGACGCCTGAATCACGAGGGTCGATCCATCCTTGGATATCAATCCGGCAGCTTTCGGTCCGGGTGCTGAAAACGGGTCGATGACACCCGCAAGGTTGTTCGGGGCGGACGGCGATCGCAACCAGGCGGCGATCGATAGTGCCTCGGTCCGATCCGCTGGGCTAAGCCCTCCGGCTCGATGGAGCACGATCGTGGCCGCCACTCCATTGCTGTTTGGAAAATCCCTGGCGATCACGGCGTCTGCCTGGCGTGCCTCAGCTGACGCCGGCAGGGCGAACGCGAAGCCGGGGGGAGGCGCAGGATACTTCTGCGCCAGAGCGGTGAGGACAATCGCCGCGACCGCCCAGGCTGCCATGACAATCCAGGCCCCACGCCTGGTTGTAATTCGATCGGTCACGGACGCGAGGACGCTGCTTACCATGCCCACACCTCTTCGGATTCTTTGGTTACGCGCTCTGGTTAGGCGCGTAACCCGTTTGACTTCAGGCTAAGAACTATCCCGGGCGCGGGAATCGGTGGAATTACCGAAAAGCGCCTCAGGAGGTAAGGGCGGGCTGCCCTCGCCGCTAGCCTGGGAGGGTGCGCTCTGAACCATGTGCTTCGACCCAGCGGGCGATCTGGGCGCGCGAGTTGACGCCCAGCTTGTTCAGAATGCTGCGCACGTGGCTGTCGACCGTGCGCTCGGAGATGAACAGCCTGGCGCCAATCTGTTTGTTGCTCAATCCCTCACCGACAAGCTGAGCGACCTCCGCCTCGCGCTTCCCCAGCAAGCCGTCCGGACTGCGATTCAGTGCAGAACTGGGCGGAGAACCCTGCTGGCGTTCGTCCAGCGCAAGGGCGATCGCGGCCTGGCGGGTCAATCGCCGGCCTTTCTCCATCTCGGCGTCGAACTTGGCCTTCCCGAGCGCGGCGATGGCGGTTTGCTCTGCCTCGGCAATCAAGGGCGGAAGAATCGGAAGCGGATTGGCGCCGGCGGTGATCCTGACGCTGTCGGCAGCGCCGATCAACTGAGCCGCCAGGCGATGCTGTCCGGAGGACGCGGCGTGGCAGCCCAACATCGTGAGCACGTAATAGAGCGCCACGCGATCGTCCAGCTTTCGAGCAACGCCCATGGCCTCGATAAAACGCGGCTTCGCCTGGTCGAGGTCGGCCGAGAGGAATGCCGCCAGGCCGAGGTTGGTGAGCATCATCTGGAGCGCGTAGAGGTCATTGGCTTCACGGCTCAATTCGACTCCGGCGGAAGAGGCGGCTCGAACCTCGTCGAGATCACCACGCATAAGCCCGATAAGCGACCTGGCCTGGAATAAGCCGACCTTGACCGCGACGTCGTCGAGGTCCGTACGGACGGCGTGCGCTTCCTCGAGCACGCGCCGCGCCGCTTGAAGATCCCAGGTCATCATCTCGGTCACGGCGGCCATGGCAAGCGCCTGGGAAAGCAAGGCGGGCTGTCCGGCATCGCGCGCGTACGATGCCGCCTCGAGGAGTCCAGTGCGCGCCTTTGCCGCGTCCGCTTTCAGGAGCGACAGAAATCCGCGCAGGAAGTAGGCCCAGCCGGCCGCCTGCGGGCTTCCGCGTCCGTGCGGCAACAGCTCCTCGAGCCAGCGCAGCCCTTCGGTGGTGGCGTGCGTGATCCAGTACCAGGCGGCGCCCTGTGTGATGTCGATGCCGCGAGTGAAGTCGGCGCGTTCCACGCACCGCCGCAGTACCGCTCGAATGTTGTCGATCTCCAGCTCCAACCACGACAGGCGTTCAAGGAGATGAAAACGCGCGTCGGGCATGGCTCGCAAGCCGATACCGCGGTAGTGTTCCACCAGGCGGTCCTCGACCGCTTCCTCTTCACCCGCGTCCCGAAGCTTGAGGCGCGCATATTCCCGGATCGTTTCGTGGAGGCGGTAGCAGGCTATGTCCTTGATTTCCTCTTTGCCGACGAGCGAGCGATCGACGAGTCCCGACAGCAGGTCGAGCACGCGCCTGGCCGGCAAATCGGTGGATGAGGCAACCGCCTCGACGTCTGGGAGCGTGAAGCGCCCCGCGAAAACGCAAAGGCGGCGGAAGATGGCGCGTTCGGACGGATTCAACAGGTCGTGGCTCCACTCGATGGTGGTTTCAAGCGTCTGATGGCGCGGCAGCGCCGCCCGGGTTCCTCCGGTCAACAGCGCGAATCGGTCGGTCAAACGCTCGACGATCTGGGCAACGCCCAGAGCTCGAGTCCGAACCGCGGCCAGCTCGATGGCAAGCGGAAGTCCATCGAGCCGCCGGCACAGTTCGACGACGGCAGCCTGATTGGTCGGCGAGAGTTCGAATTCGCCGCGCGCGGCCACCGCGCGCTCGATGAACAGCATCACGGCTTCGTTCTGGCGGAGTTGGTCCAGGGGCTCACTCGGGGCTGATGGCAGTTCGAGAGGGGAGAGTGGCATGAGATGCTCACCTGGGATGGAGAGTGGCTCGCGGCTGGTGGCGATCACGCGTACGCCCGGCGCGGCGCTGAGGATGTGCTCGACCAGCGACGCGGCCGGTGGGAGGAGGTGCTCGCAGTTGTCCAGCACCAGCAACAGCTTCTTGCCCCGTAGGTGAACAAGGAGGAGCTCGAGGGGTGCGGTAGCCGCCTGGTCGCGCAAGTCGAGGGCTCCCATTACCGCATTGGGCACGAGCCGCGCGTCGCGAAGTTCGGCGAGCTCGACCCACCAGACGCCGTCTGAAAAGCCGCGGGAGAGCTCGTTGGCGCCCCGGATCGCGAACCGGCTCTTGCCCACGCCGCCCGGGCCGACCACGGTGACTAGCCGCGCCTCGCCGAGCTTCTTGCGGAGCTCGCTGAGATCGGCTTTGCGGCCGATGAAGCTGGTGGTTTCGGCTGGGAGGTTGCCCAGCCGGCGTACGGGCCTGGCCATCTATCCGTAATTTCACCGATTTCGGCCGGCCGCTGCCTGCCTAGATTGGGTTTATCACCAATGAATCAAGGCAGGTAATCCGTTGACGACAACCTATCCAGAGCAATTCCACGTCGATTTTCCGGCTCGCCCGCTCGACCGCCTGACGACCGGGCTTCGCATCCTGGCGGCAATCCCGATCCTGATCCTGGGCGGGGGGGGTGGTTTCGAGCTATACGTTCAATGGTGGCGACCAGGGGACCACGACCACGATCGCCAGCCCGGTCGGTCTCCTCTTCCTGCCGCTGGTCCTGATGCTGCTATTCCGAGGCAAGTATCCGCGCTGGTGACCAGCGTTTGATCCCGAATGTCGGCCAGCTCGACCAGCCACCCGCCATCGCGAAACGCGCGATTCAGGTCTGGCGCGGCTCGAATCGCGAGCCGGGTCTTACCGACGCCTCCGGGGCCGACAAGGCTGATCAGGCGCGCTTGGGTGAGCTTCTGTCTGAGCTCGGTCAGCTCACGCCGCCGCCCCACGAAGCTGGTTGTTTCAGCGGGCAGGTTGCCCGGCCGGCGGCTGGACCTCGCCATCGTTTACCAAGAAATTACTACGGCGGCCAGTTACCCGGCCGATCCCGATCGCTTTTGGCCTTTTCGGTAATTCCACGGATTTCCTCGCCCGCCGGGCTGACTAGCCTGAGGACATGACGGACGAGTTCATGATTCAACGGGTCGAGGTTCGTTTCGTTGGACACCCCCCGGTAACCCAGGTCGCGCGCGCGTCCGGGGTCAGTGCGGTGGAGGTGGACCAGGAAATTCTGCGCTGCCTGGTCTACGGCAGCTTCCAACCCTTTCTCGAGGCGATCCGCGGTCACGAAGTCATCAGCCTGGCGTCAACGATCGAAACGTCCAAGGAGGACAAGGCATGGTAACGACCTATCCGGTTCAGTTCGACGTCGACTTTCCGACCCGACCGCTCAATCGCGTGTCGACCGGCTTCCGTATCTTCGCTGCGATCCCGATCGTCATCGTGCTCAGCGCCCTGACCACCGCGCTCTCCCAAGGCAGCGACCATATGGGTGACGTCACCCTGGCTGCCGGCATCCTGTTCGTGCCGCTCGTGCTGATGATCGTGTTCCGGCAAAAGTACCCGCGTTGGTGGTTCGACTGGAACCTCAATGTGCTTCGCTTTTCGAATCGGGTGACGGCGTACCTGGCGCTGCTGGACGACCGCTATCCCTCGACCGATGAGGAGCAATCCGTGCATCTCGACTTCGCCTACCCTGACGCTCGGCAACTGAACCGCTGGCTCCCGCTGGTCAAGTGGCTGCTCGCCATCCCACACTACGTCGTGCTCTTCTTCCTGTGGATCGCGTCGCTGGTTGCTGTCGCGGTCGCCTGGTTCGCGATTCTCTTCACGGGTCGATATCCTCACGGCCTCTTCAATTTCGTCGTCGGCGTGCTGCGCTGGACCAACCGGGTGAATGCCTACGCCTTCGCCCTGGTCACCGATCAATACCCGCCGTTCCGGCTGAGCTGAGATGGCCATTGCCAGCGCATCAACGCAGACCGGCACGGAGCGGATGAGAGCGATCGTTTGCCGCAGCGTCGGCCGGCCCGAGGATCTGAAAACTGACTCGATCAGGTCGCACAGCAGCGGGTCGACGAGATCGTCGAACAGCGGTCGGCCCGAGCCGAGTACGGCGGGATGCACGTAGAGCAGCAGTTCGTCGAGCAGTCCAGCGTGAAGGAGGGCCGTCGCGAGCGTGGCACCACCGACGCCGATCGTGCCTTCAGTGTCGGCTCGGATCGCTGCAAGCTGCTCGATGACGTCGTCGCCGCCGATGACGACCGTGTTGTGGTCGGCGCTCGTGCGCGTGCGCGAAACGATCGCTTTCGGCATCGTGGTCCAGATGCGCCCGAATTCCCGCATGTATCCGGGGAGCGATTCGTCGTTCCCGGCTTGTGGCCACGCGGCCTCCATCATCTCGTAAATGACGCGCCCCTCGACCAGCAACGCCAGGTCGCCGAGCTGCTGGTTGAAGCTCTCGTACAGCCGTTCGTCGATCCGTGCCCAGGCAGGGACCTCGGTGACGTGTTCACCTGCGACAGCCTCGATGAAGCCATCGATCGATACGTTCATCCAGTACACGGTTCGTCCCATGGCCCCGCTCCTACCTTGGCATGTCGCGCTGGAACGCGATCGTATGTATTCATACTCATTCCCTATGAGGGAATTGTTCCTCCGGCTCGTTCTCGTTCTCGCGTTGACCGGCTGCGCGCCGGGTGGCTTCGGACAGCCGCCCGGCGGCGCATCGCCGTCCGGCTCGCCGTCCGCCGGCGGCATCGCCAGCCCCGCCACCGCCTGGCCCCAGGCGCGTATCACCACCGCGGATTTGCATCTCCCGGGCGGGATGATGTTCGTCGAGGTCGAGGCGGCGCCGGGTGGCGCGCTTTTCGGCTTCACCTTCAAGCCCATGCCGCCCGGATCGGCAACGGAGCCCATTGGCGAAGTGGCGCTCCTCAAGCCCGCGACCCACGAACTGCTGAAGGTCGCGACCATTTCCTCGCCCGACTCGCTCATACTGTCAGGCGATGCCAGCGAGCGCTGGCTGGTTTGGGCCGAGGCTTCGCCCCGCCCCACGCTTGACGGCTGGGCCCTGTACGCTCAGGACCGGCGCACCGGCCAGACCCGCACTGTGGCCCGGGCCGCCGCGGTTGATGGGCGTCCGGTCCCGACTCCCAGCATCGAACTGCGACTGGACGGCGACATGGTCGTCTGGTCCGCCGGTGTGGCCCGGGCTGCGATTGGTGACCACCTGGACTGCTTCCTGGCGCCACTGTCCGGCGGCCAGCCGGTCCAGACCCTGGCCACCGATTGCTTCCACCCCGTCATCTCCTGGCCCTACGTGGTCTACGGCCAGCACCTCGGACCGATCCCTGGAGGCTACGTCGAGCTGACCGCGATGGATCTCCGCACGCATGCCCACCACCCCGTCGGCGCGGTCCGGAGCACGGAGTACTACGCGCTCGCCGGGACGACCCTGATCTATACGACAGCGGGGAACAAGACGATTCACCTGATCGACATCCTGAGCCAGAAGGATCGGCTCCTGATGGACGTGACCGACAGCACGCCCGGGTATCTCCAGTTCCCGGCGATCAACGATCGTCTCGCTGTCTGGGACGACTGGGCAGGCGTCTGGGCCTTCGACCTCAAACGCAAGCAGCTCGTTCGCCTTCGCCCGGCCACGGGATTCACCGGTGCCTATCTGCGGGGCTCGACCCTGGTCTGGGAAGACTACACCAGGCCGGACTCCAAGGACCGCGAGTTCCGCGTGCTGCGCCTGCTCGACACCACGCAGATCCCCTGAAGCAGACGGCCGCGGCCGTCTGCGGGTGAAGGGCGGCAAAACTCCATCCAACTCAAGCGCCCCGAGCATCCACATGGTGCAACCCGCTCAGGACTGGCCGCGAAACCACCCTTCCGCGCCTGACAATGCTGCCGGGAAGGGGACTCTGCAGCCCCATGGGCAACTTGTTGCAAGGAACTCATTGACGCGTAAGTTAGCGATATGGACACCTGAATTATGGGCACTCGGGCGTCTACTAGGAGGTTGTTGTACGCAGCAGCGGCCGTGGCTGGGCTGCTCTTAGTTGGCGCTGTGACGCTGGAGCTCGTGCGGACTGGTTGGTTCAGCCGTCTACATGACAATGGAGTCGATCCAACCACCCGCACATTCGCGGTCCGACTCTACAACGACTCGAGCGTGACAATCACGCTAAAGCAATGCGACCCGACGTGCTCCACGTTTCATGAAGAGCTACAGTTGGGCCCTTGGGGTTCGACCATGGCCAACACCTCGGACGAAAACGTCGACAATTACTGGTTGGTCGTAAGCAACTCGGGAACGCGCCTCGGCTGCCTCGACCTGAAGTACGACCACAAGGCCTTTGGGACCGTTGTAAAGACCTCGATGGCTGGTGCCTGCCCCTGACTGATGTTGTGGCTAGCCCAAGATTTTCCCCGTAGATGGGACCGGCCATTTCGCCTTCGTGCGCGATGAGGGATTACCCGCCCCAACTCGTCAAGCGACCGCCCTTCCGGGGAAAAGCTGGCGTTGCTGAGCGAGTGTATTGCGAATGCCGCGGCTCACGACTTTACAACCACCCGTGGCGCATTTGGCTGGCCTTTTCGCTAGAGGCTCGCTACATCAAACGTATTTGAGAAGGACCGGTGGCATTTGCGCCCCCGAATCCGCTCGGGGTCGCCAGACTTAAGACGTAGCTGGATCCCAGCTGGTGGACAGGATCTGCCTGGCCGTCATTCTTGGCCCGCAGAGCCGGCAAATAGTCGGCCGTCAGGACTTCGGTTTGCGTCGACGGGAGGGGGGTCGCACTGGCCCGGGTTGCTCGGCCACTTTGACGAGCGCGGCAGCCACGATGCGACGTTCCACAGTCGACAGGTGCGAAATAAAGTAGCGCGTGATGCCCTGGGCGTAGACGGGCCATGCCCGCCGGATCGCGTCGCGACCGGCCGGCGTGAGCACGGCGGCCATTCCTCGACGATCGCCGTCCAGCCGTTTGCGCTCGATCAAGCCCGCCGACTCGAGCCGGTCGACCAAACGTGTCGAGTTGCTGCGTGTCAAGAGCAGCCTCTCGGCCACATCCATCATCCGTAGCCGGTGGGCGGGCGCCAATTGGACCGCCACCAACAGGTCATACCACTCCAGCGGGATGAGGCCGCGCTGCTGGAGGTCGGATTCGATCCGAGCGACGGCTCTGGCCTGGGCGGTTAGGAACGTGCGCCAGACCGCAACTTCCGGGGTGGACAGCCGATTGGCCACTGGCCAAATCGTATCAGAAAGTTGCAATTCGCAACGATCTTTGCCTAGACTGAGGGAGCTTATTTGCAAATTGCAACTATTGGAGATGATCAACATGACGGAACCAAGCCCGACCCGCGTTATCGACAGCAGGTTAGTGCCGGCGGTGGGCATCTGGGAGTTCGACCCAGGACACACAATCGTCAGCTTTGAGGGCCGCCACTTGATGGTGAGCCGGATTCGCGGCACCTTTCAGCGGTTCTCCGGGCGGATCCACGTCGCGGAAACCCCCGAACAGTCGTACGCCGAACTGGAGATCGACGCCGCCAGCGTCGAATCGGGATTCAAGGATCGCGACGATCATCTGCGGGGCGCTGATTGGTTTGACGTGGGACGGTACCCGACCATCCGTTTCAAGAGCAGCGATGTGCACCACGTCGCACATGGCCGGTGGCGCGGCGCCGGCCTGCTCACCATCCGTGACGTGACGCGGCCCATCGGGGTGGACCATCGAGTTCGACGGCGGAGCCACGGATCCGTGGGGCAACCAGAAGATCGGCGCAATGGTGACGGCCACCGTCGACCGCGAGGAGTTTGGACTCACGTGGAACATGCCGCTCAAGGCCGGGGGGTTGCTCGTCGGCAATGAGATAAAGCTGACGGTAGGGGTCGAGGCGGTTCGGCAGTATTTACGAAAGTCGCGCGCGGCGAGTCCGGCAGAGGTGGAGGTTGCATGATGGTCCGCATGGTGGATGACGGATGCAGTTCGAAAACTTGTCCGAGTGGGGTCGTTCAGTATCACGTGTTCTCCGTGCTCTAAGCATGGAGACTGGCGGATACCGGAGGGCGCGAGACCTATTAACCTTCAGATCGGAGATTTCTCAGCAGCGACATCGGCTTGAGAATAGGAGCGTGGGGAGTCTGAGCGGGAAAGTTGCTGTCGTTACCGGGGCAAGCCGGGTCTCAGCAAAGGGATCGCGCTCGGCCTCGGCGAAGCGAGGACCAAATTTCGAGGTCCGGCCAGGCGCTCGTCATCGAAGACCTCGCCAGGGAGCTAGGCGTCAGCTCAGCAACTGCTCCAAGGACCTAAAAACTGAACAGCTTTCAAGATCTCTAGCTTCCCGAGTGAGACCGCCCAGCATCAAACGTATTTGACGAGGACCGGTGGTATTTGCGCCCCTGAGTCCGCTCGGGGTCGCCATCCAGAACAAGTTTCGAACCGGGCTGGGCGAATTCAAATAGCCGCTTAAAAGGATTATTAAGAGCCGAGGCCCGGGTCCGAGAGTATTGGTCGACGGTCACGCCGGAGAACAGCAGCTCTGCGAATTCTGGCCGCCGTTCCGCCGTTCCGCACCGGTCCCAAACATCTCGAGGCTCGACAGAATCGCCAGCCCAGCGGCGACGTCATCACGACCGGTCGGGATAAGAATGGGCTAGCCGCAGCGGGTTGCGCGTCCCATCGCCTAACAGGCTGTCCCTTCGATACAGACGGCGCTGGCGTCTCCTTTCGCATCGACCAGCACGCGGCCTCCAAGCGGCCTCGACAGGCGCACGGTCACTGTTCGGAAGTGCCCTTCGAGCGTGCACCCCCCGCCCGCCGGCAGGGTGTGAAAACGGCTCGCGATGGCAACCGCAACCGCCGTTTCGGATTCTGCGGCCGAGGCCGCGAGATCTTCGCCGCACGGCCCCGGGGTATCGGGGCCACCGGTGGTACCTAGCGTGAGGGTCAACCCGTCGGCACTGATGCGGCCACCCGCCATGCCCTCGGGGCTGACTCGATTTCCCCAGAAAGCCGACGGTTCGAGAGCCGAGTACCCGAGGTAGGCGTCGATCTCGCTGATGTCGAAGAGCCATGCGGACATCGGCATCGTCCCGCGGTCACTCGGAAAGCCGGCGACCTGCCAACGCACGTCCTTGATCAAAAACGGTCGAGCCGTCGTGCATTGAGATGCCTGGGAGGCAAACCCGGCGCGCGCCGCAATGAGCTCTGAATAGGCTTCCACCGCTCCGAGCGCCCGATACGAGACCCCAGCGGCAGTCGCGCTGCCAGGCGCCGTCGCTGGCAGCGTGACGCCGGGCGCGAGAACGAACTTGTTGCAGCCCCAGTCGAGCTTGCGGTCGGGTTCGGTCGTGAAGCCGGCCGGACCGATGTGCTCGAGGGTACGGTCGAACACGATGATCGGACGCGGGTTGGCGGTGGCAGGGAAGTCTTTCCACGCCGCGAGCGCTGCCGTCGGCGGGCTGGGCGGCGAAAGTGAAGGAAGTGGTTGGGCAGTACCCGGCCCACAGGCTGTAAGCAGCATCAGCGCAACCAACCACCTCGGCATATCAGAGCAACGTCTCCAGCGCTCGAAGCGTAACGCTCTACCGGTCAAGCCTTGACGCGCTTCATCAGCCGGCGCTCTAACGCGTCGCATCACATCATCCCTGCTCTTGCTGGGCCAGTCCTGATCCATCAAAGTCTTAAGACCTTCTTAGAACCGTGTCACGATACCGCAAGCTTCGCAGGCAGACCATTAGGTCACTAACAACGACACAAAGGACCTAAAGAAAAATGTCGATACGAACGTCACTGTCATTAAGAACTTCTTTTCTCTTACTTGCAGCAACAGCAATCCTGGCGGCCTGTGGAACAGCAGCGGCTTCCTCCTCAAGTTCCACTTCTTCAAGCTCGACGACTCAGCCCTCAGGATCCGCCGGCGGGGGATCCAACGCTCGGTCTGGACCGGCCTCAGGGGGAGCATCAGGCACGGTTGCCAGCGTGTCCACGTCGAGCTTCACGATGTCGACATCAGCGGGTGTGAAGGTGACCGTCGAGGAGGCGTCCTCTACGACATACCAGAAGGGGACGAACTCGACCTCGGCGAGTGCCATTACAACAGGCGAACCCGTCCTCGTACTTGGGACGACCAACGGAGTGACCATCACGGCCACGCAGGTCATCGTGCAACCAACTGGCGACGGCGGATCTGCGACATCCTCGGCGGCAGGGGCGATCCCCTTCCAGCGCGGGGCACCGACCGCGTCTAAGCAGGTCGGTCAGATCCCGCCAAACTACCGTCAGGGGTCGGGGACGATCGTCAGCGGAACGACCGCGAATAGAGCGACGGAAGCTGCGCTGGCCGCCTACCCGGGCGGCGTCGTCGACCGTGTTGTGAAGCTGAGCAACGGCGAGTACGAGGTCCACTACATCGGCGTCAACTGGCCGCACCACGTCTTCGTCAACCAGGACTTCACGGTGGTCGGCGCTGACTAGCCGTCGCGGTCGGGCATACATGCGCGCCCTCATGCCATTCAGCGGGGCGAACGGGCGTTCGCCGAGGTGCTACGGAGCGACTGCGAAGGCTTCTCGGGACCCGTGGCACAGATATGGCACATGAGGGCGTTGATGGCACGAATGGGTGACGTGCTATCAACGGTCCAAGAGGGCCGATTCCGAATACGAGGCCCAGCGGAGAGGGTGGGATTCGAACCCACGATAGGGTTGCCCCTATAACGGTTTTCGAGACCGTCGCCTTCAACCGGGCTCGGCCACCTCTCCGGTAGCTTCGATGCGAAGATTTGGCGGTCCCGACCGGATTCGAACCGGCGATCTCGGCCTTGACAGGGCCGCGTGCTTGGCCAGACTGCACCACGGGACCGACGGCTCAGAAGTTTACAGGCTGCCGAACCTGGATCGGCGCGGAGGCGCCTCGCGTAACTCCCCCTCTTCATGCCGCGTTGCATCATGCGGCTGGTTTGTTAACTCTGCTATCACTATCCCTCTTGGTACCCCTTCCGGATATCCCTCTGCGGAGGCTCATATGAGCCAGAGCCGCAATCCGCGCCGGACCCCCCGGGCCTCGGCGTACGAGCCCCCGAGCCCCGGCTACAGGGCCACTGGCGGCGGTTCCTCACCAGGTCCGCAGTACGGCTACAGGCCCCCTCCACAACCGCCACCCGGCCAGAAGCCGCGAGGCGGCGGGAAGCCACCCGGGGGTAGGCCACCAGGTTCTGGCGGCCGCCAGCCCGTAAGCCGCTTCAGGCGATGGTTTCCCTGGCTGGCGGGTGCCCTGGCGCTGCTCATCTCGGGTCTGGTCGGCTACGTCCTCCTGACGCTCAAGGACCTCCCGGACCCGGGCCAGCAAGCCGCCTTCGCCCGCTCCATCGTGATCTACGACCGGAAAGGCCGTGAGATCCAGCAGGTGAACCAGCAGGGCCAGTACTACCACGACGTACGCCTGGGCGCGATGGGCAAGTGGGCCCCCGCCGCCACCCTGGCCGCGGAGGACCGCAACTTCTACCACCATGGCGCCATCGACTACGGCGCGACGGCCAGGGCGGCATTCGAGGACGTCACGCACCGCCAGTAC
>DASZZN010000002.1 GCA_035544955.1 Candidatus Dormiibacterota bacterium | reverse complement strand
TATCGAGGGTCAGCACCCGCTTGCCACGCAATGACTCCGGGATGTTGCCGAGCACGATCTGCTGGGCCAGGCCCTCGGCGATCGCGGTCTTGCCGACGCCGGGCTCGCCGATCAGCGCCGGGTTGTTCTTCGTCCGGCGGGAAAGGATCTGCACCACCCGTTCGATTTCGGTCTCGCGGCCGATCACCGGGTCGAGTGTGTTCTTCGCCGCCAGGTCCGTGAGGTCGCGGCAGAACTGGTCGAGCAACGGGGTCTTCGACGGCTTCTTCGCGGTGGCTGCCTCTTCGTCGAGGCCGCTCTCGTGGAGCAGGCGGTCGATCTCGCCGCGGACTTTCTCTAGGTTCGCGCCGAGATCCTCGAGCACGTGGGCGGCGATGCCTTCACCCTCGATCAAAAGGCCGAGGAGGAGGTGCTCAGTGCCAACGTAGTTGTTCCCCATCCGGCGGGCTTCCTCGAAGGAGATCTCGATGACCTTCTTCACCCGGGAGGTGGGGATGATCTGCTGGATGATGATGCGTTCGTTGCGGCCCAGCACCGACTCGATGGTGGCGCGGACCTTGTTGATCTCGACCCCGAGGTTGTTCAGCACCTTGGCGGCGAGGCCCTCGCCTTCGCGCAGCAGGCCAAGGAGCAGGTGCTCGGTGCCGATATAGGAATGGTGCGAGCGCTCGGCCTCTTCCTGGGCCAACGTCAGGACCTTTTTCGCTCGCTCCGTAAATCGCTCAAAGGGGTACAACCAATATCCTCCGACTGACTTTATCTGCTACCTATTACGATACCCGGAATCTCAAAACACTTCCCGCCTGGATCTGCGGACTCGCCGCCTGCTGAGACGTTAGGGAGTTACCACTGCTCGGGTAGGCCTAAACAATTGTTCTCGGAAGCATAGCGCAAATTCAGTTTGAATACGCGCCAATCTAATAATCCCTTAGCGATACGGCCGGCTACTCCCCCCTTTGGGGAGGTTGCTTAGAAATGTTCCCTGCCCTTTAGGAGAGGGGTAGGGTGTGGGCCCTATTCCTGCGGGGCGGCGCTGACCTCCGCATAGACCGGCTGGCGTTCCGTCTGCGGAACGCGCTCGATCTCGCCCGGATAGTCGGAAACCTCAGTCTCTTCGGCGCGGCCTCCCGGTGGCGGCTCTTCCGCTTGCTTGAGCGAGAGGCTGATGCGGCGCCGGCTCCGGTCGGCCTGCAGCACCCGCACCTTGAGCTTCTGTCCGACCTGGACGACATCCTCGGTGTGTTCGACGTGCTCCCAGGCCAGCTCCGAAATGTGTAGCAGGCCCTCGATACCGTCGCCGATCTGGAGGAAGGCGCCGTACTTCTTGATCTTCGTGACCTCGCCCTCGACGATGGCGCCGGGCGGGAAGCGCTTCTCGATGTGATCCCAGGGGTCCTGTCCCAACTGACGAAGGCTGAGGGAGATCCGGGATGTTTCCGGATCCAGCTTGATGACCTTGACCTGCACGTCCTGTCCCACCTGGAGGACGTCGCCGACGTTGGCGACCCGGTCCCAGGAGAGCTCGGAGATGTGGATCAGGCCGTCGGCGGCGCCCAGGTTGACGAAGGCGCCGTAGGTCGTGAGTCCGGACACCTTGCCCTGAATCTCGTCGCCGATCTTCAGCTTTTCGAAGAGCTCGCCGCGCTGACGCGCGCGGTCCTCGTCGAAGGCCGCCTTCTGGCTGACGATCAGCCGGTTGCGCTTGCGGTTGACCTCGAGGATCTTGACGCCGATCCGCTGGCCGACCAGCTCCTGGAGATTCGAGCTGTAGGTGCGGGAGACCTGGGAGGTCGGCAGGAAGCCGCGCAGTCCCAGGATGTTGACGATCAGGCCGCCCTTGTTCTGCTCGCGGACCTCGGCGTCCATCATCTCGCCGGAGGCCTGCTGGTCCTGCGCCTTTATCCAGACCGATTCGGCCCGGGCGCGACGGAGCGACAGGACGACATTGCCGTCCTCGTTTTCGGGCTGCAGGACGAAGACCTTGATGTGGTCCCCGGAGTGCAGGTCTGGCGTGCCCGCCTCGCGGGTCCCCAGCTCGCGGCTGGAGATGACGCCTTCGGATTTCGAGCCGACATCGACCAGAACCTCATCGGGATCGACGCGAACCACGACACCATCGATGATGTCACCGTGGGCTATGGGCTTACTTGAAGCTTCCTCCTGGTTGAGGAACTCCTCCATCGTCGCGGCGCTTCCATTCTGCGAGTCGGACGAGTCCTGAGAAAGCTCGGAATCAGACAAACCAGTAGGCCACCACCTTGTGTTATTGGAACTCGTTGGTCGTCAAGTTGTTAGCAGGAGCGCGAGTCACCGAGAAGTATAGCAACCAGGCTTTGTCGTCCCTCGCAAAACATACTGTGACTGGACGACATCGCGACAGTTGCCTACACTAAAACTGTCATGCTGCACTGGCGGCGCGACCGGACGGCATTCGCGATTTCTGGGGGTGGGGCACGAGGGGCCGCCCAGGTGGGTATGCTGCGCGCCCTGATCGAGCGGGATATCACGCCGGATTTGATCGTCGGGGTCTCGATCGGCGCCTGGAATGGCGCGTGGACCGCCTACCGGCCGGACCTGGAGTGGGTGAAGCAGCTGGAGCAGGTCTGGCGCCAGGTCAACCGCCGGACGCTGGACATGGTCTGGTGGCGCGCCGCCCGGAACATGGTGCGACGGAAGCCCTCACTGTACGAGGGCAGCGGGCTCTCCCGCTTCGTCGCCCGGCACCTCCAGGTGCATAACTTCGAGGATCTCGCCGTCCCCTTCCACACTGTGGCGATCGATCTGACCATGGGGACCAAAGCCGTCTTCTCGCACGGCGCTCTCGCTCCGGCTGTCCTGGCATCCTCGGCCATCCCGGGCGTTTTTCCGCCGGTCGTCATCGACGGGCGGCAACACGTCGACGGCGGGCTGGTCGACCCCACCGGGCTGGACACGGCCATCGAGCTGGGCGCACGGCGCGTCTACGTCCTGGATTCGGGCTATGCCGGCCGGCTACCGGCCCCGCTGGGATCGATGAACGCCATCGTCGACCACACCTTCCAGATCGCCGCTCAGCATCGCACCCGCTGGACGATCCAGCAAATGGGTCGCTCGGTGGAGATCATCCACCTACGGCCGGATGCCGGGTTCTTGCGCCATTCGATGGACTTCGGTGCCACGGACTTTTACCTGAAAGAAGGCTATCGCTTCGCCTCCGAGGTGCTCGACACGCGGCCCAAACGCCGCCGGAGTCCTGAGCTGGCACCGATCGCGGCGCCCGTCTACCACTAGAACCCTCTCGATTAGCCTCCCCGCGGCAGGCGGAAAACGTTACCGCGAGACGCGGAAGCTGAAGTCGAACGCCTTGACCGACTGGGTCAGCTGGCTCACCGAGATGTAGTCGACGCCGGCGAGGGCGTAGGCTCGCGCGTTGTCGAGGCCGACCTTGCCGGTGACCTCCACCTTGGCACGGCCCTGCACGAGGGCGATTGCCTGGCGAACCTGTCCCGGCGGGAAGTTCTCGAGGTGCAGGACATTCACTTTCGCCGTCAGGGCCTGGTCGAGCTCCTGCATGTTCGTAACCGTGAGCTCGATGCGCTTTCCCTGGTGGGCCTTGCGGAGCTGGCGCACGATGTTCGGCACACCCTCACTCAGCGCCAGGTGCGATTCGGTGACGACCAGCCGGTCGGAAAGCCCCTTCTGGAGGCTGACGCCGCCGCCCACCTCGACCGCATACTTTTCGAGAAAGCGCAAGCCTGGCGTGGTGCGGCGCGTATCGAGAATTCGGGTCTTGGTGCCCTTCACCGCGTTCGCAAACTTGGCGGTCTGGCTGGCGATGCCGGAGAGGTGCTGGAGGAAGTTCAAGGCGGTCCGTTCGGCCCGCAGGACGCTGACCGCCGGGCCGGAAACACGAGCCACGAGCTGCCCGCCGGCGAGGGCCATGCCGTCGGTTGCGCGCGGCTCGAAGCTGATGTTCTTGTCGACCAGCTCGAACACCCGCTTGAAGATCGGCAGGCCGGCGAGGACGCCTTCCTCGTTGGCGATCAGCTTGCCGCGTGCCTTGACCTTGCCCGGGAAGAGCGACTCAGTGGTCAGGTCTCCGTCACCGATGTCCTCGGCGAGCGCCTCTTTAATCAACTTGTCCACCGCGCTCATCGGGAAGCGCATCGTTACGACCGGAACGGCGGCCGGGCGCGGCTGCGGCGCCGGAGTGGGGTGTGGGACCGGGGCGGGACGCGGCGGCATTCCCGGCGGGCGGCCGGCGGTCCGCCAGGGCGACCCGAGTCCCAGGATCGTCGGCCGCGGGAAGGGCATGATAGGAACGCCCGGAGCCAGCGGGGGCTGCGCCGGCGCCGGCTGGGCAGCCGGCGGTGGGCTCACGACAGGGGTGGGGGCGACGGGCTGGCTGTGCGCGGCCGCCGGCTTAGGCCGGGGTGCCGCCGCCGTCTTCCGGGCCACGGAGGCCCCATTCTTGCCAGGGGACAGGGGTTTTGGGCGCGCCGACTTGGCGGTCGGCTTCGCTTTGACTTTTGAAGTTGTGACTCGCCCCTTCGCCTTCGAGCGCCGTTCTGAATTCAGAGGCGCTCCGCTCCCAATACCGCGTTATCGATCAATCTGATTGAACCAAGTTTAACAGCGACCGCCAAAACGCTGCCCGGGATGGCCCGCTCGGGACGACTCAGCGTGGTCTGATCCACCACTACCGCATAATCCACAGCCAGCTCGGACGTCGACGCCAGCTCCTCACGCGCAAGGCTCTCCAGACGGGCGGGGTAGGTTTCACCCCCGGTGAACGCCTGTGCCGCCTTGGTGATGGCCCGGTAGACAACCGGGGCGAGCTGCCGCTGGGATGCGTCGAGGTAGGCGTTTCGGGAGCTCATCGCCAGGCCATCGGGGTGCCGGACGGTGGGCACGGCGACGATCCGGACGGGAAGCCCGAAGTCGCGGACCAGCTGGCGCACCAGGGCCACCTGCTGGAAATCTTTCTGCCCGAAGTAGGCCCGCTTTGGCTGGGTCAAATTGAAGAGCTTGAGCACGACCGTCAGCACCCCGGCGAAATGGCCGGGCCGGCTCTTGCCTTCGAGAACCTCGCCCAGCGGCCCGGGATCGACCCGGGTCTTGAACGCCGGGGGGTAGATCTGGTCGACCGGCGGATGGAAGATGGCATCCACCCCTAGCCCCTCCAGCAGAGCGCGGTCCTCGTCGAAGGTCCGGGGGTAGGTCGCAAAGTCCTCGTTGGGTGCGAACTGGGCCGGGTTGACGAAGACGGTGACGATGACGCGCTGGTTTTCTCGCCTGGCACGGGCGACCAGGTTCTCGTGGCCGGCGTGAAGCGCCCCCATAGTGGGCACGACGCCGATCTCGTCGCCGGCGTGGCGCCAGGCGATCGCCTGCTCCTGCATGGCGTTCGCGGACTCGATGACGACGGTCTTAGCGGGCGGAGTACTCGTGCTCAGGGGTGGGGAAGGCGCCGCTCCGCACATCCTGGTCGAACTGGCGGGCGGCGGCTTCGATCGCCTTACCGAGTTTGGCGTACTGGCGGACGAACTTCGCGACATGGTCCGGATTCAAGCCGAGGACATCTTGAATGACGAGCACCTGCCCATCGCAGTGAGGTCCGGCGCCGATGCCAATCGTTGGGACAGTCAACGCCTGCGTTACCCGCTGGCCGAGCGGGCTGGGGATCGCCTCGAGCACCACCGCAAACGCGCCGGCCTCTTCCAAGGCCTTGGCATCATCGAGGATTTGCTCCGCCGCCTCGTCGCTGCGGCCCTGCACCCGGTAGCCGCCAAACTGGTTGACGAAGGTGGGCGTCAGCCCGAGGTGCCCCATCACCGGGATGCCCATCGCCGTCAGTCGTTTCGTGTAGTCGATCACGCGCCCTCCCCCTTCCATCTTCACCGCCGAGACGCGGGCTTCCTGTAGAAAACGGCCGGCGTTCCGGATCGCGTCCTCCGCGGAGGCGTGATAGGCCATGAAGGGCATGTCGCCGACGACCAGGGCGTTCGGTGCCCCGCGGACGACCGCGCCCGCATAGCGGATCATGTCGTCCATCGTCACGCTGAGGGTGTCGGGGTAGCCCAGCATCGTCGTGCCCAGGCTGTCGCCGACCAGCAGGACGGGAATGCCGGCCTGATCCAGCCAGCGCGCCGTGGTGTAGTCGTAGGCCGTCAGCATGGTGAACTTCGTGCCTTCGGTCTTCCACTTGCGCAGGTCACGGACGCTGGTCGTCATGCGGCGGCCTCCTTGTTGGCGTTGAGCAGTTTCGTACGGTCGGCGAGCAGCCGATAGAGCCGCTGGAGCTCGGGATCGTGCTTCAGCGCCTCCAGGTGCCGTTCGATGGTGCCCTGGTCGCCGCGCGAGGCGGGTCCGGTGATCGCGTCGGCAGGCGCGAGGTCTCGGAGGTTGTTGACCGCACCGGCGAGCAGCGTCGTCATGCCCTGGCGCGCTGTCTCACCGTCCAGACCTGCCTCGACGGCGAGGGTGATCGCTTCCGCCAGCAGCGTGATCGGGTAATTCGCGGCGAAGACGGCCGCGGCGTGGTAGAGGGCGAGGTCGATGCCGCTCAAATCGAATGGATGGCCGTGGAGATCGCGCGCCAGCTGCATCAACTGGTCGCGCAGCAGCGCGTCCGCGTCGATGCCGAAGTAGGTGCCGGCGACATTCTGGACGGCCTCCGGTCCGCGGCGGAATGTCTGCAGCGGGTGGAAGACGCCGGTTCGGAGGCTCCCCTGCTGCGCGAGGGGCCGCAGGGCGCTGCGATCCTGGGCCCCGCTGAGGTGGACGGCGGCCTTTCCTGCCGCCGAGCAGAGCGATTCGGCCATGTCCGTCGCCAGGGGCAGGATGACGTCATCGGGGACGGCGACGATCGTCAGGTCCGCCAGGTCGATCGCGGTCGCTGGGCTCTGGCAGGCCCGGGCGCCCAGCTCGTCCGCCAGGTTGCGGACGTTGTCGGGGTTGCGGCCGCCGATGGCGGCGATGGTGTAGCCGACCTGATGGAGGGCACGCCCCAGCGCCGATCCGGCG
The DNA here is from genome assembly GCA_035544955.1 of Candidatus Dormiibacterota bacterium. Lineage (NCBI taxonomy): Bacteria > Bacillati > Candidatus Dormiibacterota > Candidatus Dormiibacterota bacterium. Next base: position 56,407 of record DASZZN010000002.1, on the reverse strand, counting down.
CGGCCGGGTCCGATGATGGCGATCGTCGGTTTCTGCATGATTCCGTCTCGGTCCCAGGGATCCAAGCGGGCGCTTTCAATATAACGCGGAAATGGTCGGTTGTCCTACTGCCCCGCTAGGGTTTACCGCTTATCCGGCCGGATTCCGCGCGGAGAAATGCGAATCGCCCAGAGTACGAGCCACACTGCCAACACGATCAGCGCTCCAAAGAAAACGAGAGCGAAAACGAGGATGTACCAGTGTCCGAAGGACAGCACCCCTACCCTCCCTTAAGCGGGCGTGGGCTCCAGGCGGCCGGGCGGGATCTCGGGCCCGCGATCGTCGGCCTTCGGCTGGGTGGGGGCCGGGCGCGGCGTTTCGGCCTTGGGCCGCTCGGGAACGGGCGGCACCTTGCCGTCGGGCGAGTTGATGACAGCGTCCATCTGCCAGCCCTCGATCGTTTCTTCGGTCTTCAGGTACTCCGCCAGCTGGACGAGCTTGTCGCGGCGCTCCGTCAGGATCTTCTTGGCGCGTTGGTAGCCGGCATCGACGAGGCGGTGCACTTCCTGGTCGATCTCGCCGGCGACCTCTTCGCTGTAGTTCCGCTGCTCGCCGAGGTCGCGACCGAGGAACACGAGCTCTTCCTTGTGCCCGAAGGTCAAGGGACCGAGCTTCTCGGACATGCCCCATTCGGTGACCATGCGGCGCGCCAGCTTGGTGGCCTTGCCGATGTCGTCGGAGGCGCCCGACGTGATGTCGCCGAAGATGAGCTCTTCCGCGACGCGGCCGCCGAGGATGACGGCCATGTCATCGTTGAGCTCGCTGCGAGAGACCAGGTAGCGGTCCTCCGTTGGCAGCTGCATCGTCCAGCCGAGGGCCATGCCGCGCGAGATGATCGAGACCTTGTGCACCGGGTCGGCATTCGGCAATGACTTCGCCACCAGCGCGTGGCCGATCTCGTGATAGGCGATCACGTTCTTCTCCCGCTCGGTGATCATCCGCGATTTCCGCTCGGGGCCCGCGATGACACGCGCGATCGCTTCCTCGAGCTCGAGCTGGCCGATCGCCTTCTTGTTGTTGCGGGCAGCAAGAATCGCCGCCTCATTAATAAGGTTGCTCAAGTCGGCGCCGCTGAAGCCTGGCGTCTGGCGAGCCAGGACTTCGAGGTCGACCTGTCCATCGAATGGCTTGTTGCGAGCGTGCACCTCGAGGATCGCACGGCGGCCGCGGATGTCGGGTCGATCCAGCGTCACATGACGGTCGAAACGGCCGGGCCGTAACAGCGCCGGGTCGAGGACGTCCGGCCGGTTGGTGGCCGCGATCACGATCACGTGGGTATTGGTCTCAAAGCCGTCCATCTCCACGAGCAGCTGGTTGAGGGTTTGCTCGCGCTCGTCGTGGCCACCGCCGAGGCCGGCGCCGCGCTGGCGGCCCACGGCGTCGATCTCGTCGACGAAGACGATGCACGGCGAGTTCTTCTTCGCCTGGTCGAAGAGGTCACGGACGCGCGAGGCGCCGACGCCGACGAACATCTCGACGAACTCGGAGCCCGAGATGCTGAAGAAGGGGACGCCCGCTTCGCCGGCGACCGCCTTGGACAGCAGCGTCTTCCCGGTGCCGGGCGGGCCGACCATCAGCACGCCCTTGGGGATGCGGGCGCCGAGCGCGGTGAATTTCTCCGGAAACTTGAGGAACTCGACGATCTCTGTGAGCTCCTGCTTGGCCTCCTCCACCCCGGCGACGTCGTTGAAGGTGACGGCCGGCTTGTCACCGCTGAGCAGACGAGCGCGGCTGCGACCGAACGAGATCGCCTGGTTGTTGCCGCTTTGCGTCTGGCGGAGCATGTACCACATGAAGCCGCCGATCACCAGGAAGAGGATGACGTTCGGCAGGATGACCGAGAGCAGCAGGTTGGACGAGCTCGGCTGCTCGGTGCTGAAGTTGACGTTGTCTGCGATCAGCTTCGTCTCGATCTGGTAGGTGTCGCGGAAGGTCGTCTTGAAGTTTCTGCCGCTGTTGTCGGTCCAATCGACCTCCGTCCCGTTTCCCTTGATCACGGCCTGCTTGATATCGCCAGCGTCCGCCGCCTTGATCAGCTCGGAGGTCGTCCTATCGGCTGGCGCGGCGATGCTGTTGAAGCTCTTGTAGCTCGCCCAGATGATTGCCAGCAAACCAGCGAGCAGGATGAAGTAGAAAATGTTGCGGTTTCGGCCTCTCATGGCCACGCTATCTTAACACCGGATTTTTAAGAATCCTGTTAACCAACACGAAGTAGAACGAGTTCAGCGGCGCTCTATTTCGAGGTGCAGCTGGCGGAGTGTCGCAGAGGTGACGCGCTTGCTCTCGGCGACCGTAACACCGGGGATCCAAACGATTTCTTCGCAGTCGGAAACCACGGGCAGTGTGTCACGGAGATGTCGCGGGACGTGGGCGTCGACCAGGATGTCCTGGAGGCGCTTGGCCTGCTCCAGCCCGAGTGGACGCATCCGGTCGCCGGGCCGGCGGGTGGCGACGACCAGCGGTAGCTGGACGAGGTCGCCATCGAGGTGTCCGACCTGGTCGCGCGCCCTGAAGGCCACCGGGTCGCAGGTGCAGGTTCTGACCGTCAGACGGGCGGGTGGTTGAGGGTTCGGTACCGCGCCCGCCGGCGGCTCACCGCGGCGCAGCGCTTCGACCTCGACGAAACCAGCATCGGGAACCAGCTGGCGGATGACGCGGCGCTGTAGCGCAGGTGGCAGCTTCGCGAACGCGACCCGGTCGCGCGCGAGGTCGGCCGGCACCTGGGCGATGGCGTCGTCGAGAAAGCGGTCTTCCTCGCTAAGGATGTCGGCGGTGCGCGCCAACAACTCCCGCGCTGCGGGATCAAAGGCGTCGATCGCGGGGAGAACCTGCTGCCGGAGGCGATTGCGGGTGAATCGCGGGTCCTCGTTGCTCGGATCGCGGCGTGGGGTGAGGTGGAGTCGCGACAGGTAGGCCTCGATGTCCTTTCGCGAGATGTCGAGGAGTGGCCGCGCCAGGTCGGCGTGGCGCCGTCGCATGGCCCCAAGCCCTCGGGAGCCGCTCCCGCGCAGGAGGTGGAGCAGGAGCGTTTCGACCTGGTCGTCCTGCGTGTGCCCCATGGCGATGGCTGTGCTGTTGGTCTCGGCGGCCGTCTGTCGCAGGAAGGCATAGCGGGCGGTGCGCGCGGCGCTCTCGGTGTGCGGTGTGTCGTCATCCGCGCGAGCGGTATGGAACGCGTAACCCCACGTCGCCGCCATCGACGCCACGAAGTCGCGGTCGTCCTTGCTGTCGGCACGCCAGCCGTGGTCGAAATGGGCCACGGTGAGGTGCAGGGGAACGGCCGGAAGGATCTCCCGCAAGATCGAGAGGAGTGCGAGCGAGTCTGGTCCGCCCGAGACCGCGACGACGACGCGCTCGCCCGGCTCGAAGACGTGATGGAGGCTGATGGCGATGGCGACCCTGCTGGGGAGCATCATGGAAATGGCGGAGGCAAGGATCGAACTTGCGACATACCGGGTATGGGCCGGTTGCTCTACCACTGAGCTACTCCGCCCAGAGCATCGGTTAGTTTAGCAAGGATGTCCCCGTCATTTGCCGAGATCGCACCACGATATGACGCGCTGCGGCCGCTCTCTGCGGGCGACCATGCGCGGCTGCAAACCATGCTGCAGGAGGCGGCGTTGCAGCCCGGCGACTCGGTGGTCGAGGTCGGCTGTGGTACGGGGCGGATGATCCTGCCCCTGTCGGCGATGACGCCGGCCGGTGTGACCGGGGTCGACACCGAGACGCGCATGCTCGATGTCGCGCGCGCCAAAGACGCCGCCGGCCGTATCGATTGGATTCGTGGCAGCGCCTACCGCTTGCCCCTGGACGATGGGGCCGCCGCGCTGGTGATGATGGTCATGCTGGTCCATCTGCTGCGCCAGCGGGTGCGCGCCTTTACGGAGGCGCGGCGCATCCTCCGACCCGGTGGCCAGTTGAGCCTCTGGACCTTCACCCCGCGGCACGTCGAGGAGTTCTATCTGAATCCTTACTTTCCGAGCATCGCCGTGATCGACCGGCCACGGTTTCCCTCGGTGAAGGTGCTGAGCGCCGAGCTGCGACGCGCCGGCTTCGAGGAGGTGCGGATCGAGGTGATGGACGAGCCCCGACAACTGGACATCGCCGACGTCGTCGACCGGGTGCGCGGCCGCTACATTTCGACGCTGGCCATGCTGCCGCCGCTCGAGTACCGACTGGGTCTGCAGCAACTCGAGGAGATGCTGGCGCAGGATCGCACGATCCGGCTGACGCAGCGCTCCGAGTGGGCGATCTTCACCGCCCGGAAATGAAAAGAGGAGCCGACGGGCTCCTCTGTTGTTCGCTTGGTTGCGGCGGCGAGATTCGAACTCGCGACCTTCGGGTTATGAGCCCGACGAGCTTCCACTGCTCCACGCCGCGCGCAGCCCCACGTCGAGGCGAGAGCGTCATTCTAGGCGGGTCCCGTCTCCCCCGTCAAGCCGAGCTCAGGCGCTACTTGAAACGGCCGCCCCGCTTGGCTTCGATGTTGCGCTTGATGTCGAGCAGGCGCTCTTCGCTGGTCTTCAAAAACTTTGAGAGCTTCTCCTCGAAGACCGGGTCGGCGCCTTCCGGCAGCTCACGCTTTCCGCGGCCGCCACGCCGGTACGAACGCGGCAGGACGGGCGCGGACATTCCGACCGGGCCGTCTGGCACGGCCGCCTGCTTCAACGAAAGGTCCATCTTTCCGTTGGTCGAGTCCACATTGAGGACCTTGACCTTGACCTTGTCGTTCATCTTCACGTGGTTGTTGACATCGCGGACGTACTCGTTCGCGATCTCAGAAATATGAACCAGTCCTGTCCCCGATCCCTCGATCTGTACGAAAGCCCCGAAGTTCGTTATCCCGACGACCGTCCCTTCTACTACCGTTCCAGGCGTTACAGCCACCTAACCCGCAGACCCTCCTAATGCCATAAATTCCTCCACCAGTTTTCGATCGCTCCGATTATGCCGCCGTCGTTCTTGCTTGTCGATCGCTTCGCGGTCGATGCCGCTCCCGGTGATGCCGATGCCGCAGCCGCGGCCGGCGCTGCCGAGTCACTTGGCTTAACGATGACATAAACCTGCTCGCCGGGCCGGGCAAAGCCGGATTTGCGGGCCGCTTCCTCCATAGCGCCCGGCGAGCCAACGATGGCGAGCTCCTTCCGCGTTTGCTCGTTGGAGGCAGCGAGCTGCGCGTTTCCGTCACGCAGCGTCTGCACCTCGTGATTCAGCCGCAGGTTGAGTACCAATTCCGATCCGAACGCCCACACTCCCCAGAGAACTATCGCCCCAACGACGAGCCAGATCAGCCGATCGGGCGCGGCGAGGTGGACCTTCGCGCGGGAGGCTTTGGGTTCGGAAGTGCTCAAGACGTGGTCTGGGATTGTTGCAAGATCAAGCCGGCCCGAAAACGGACCGATTATAGGGACGGCCACCGGGGTTGGCAAGGCCGACAACTCCTAAGGGCGTCATTTGTTGCGTTTGGCCGCCTCCCAGTACTGGTCCATCTCCTCGATTGGGAGGTCTTTGAGCTCCCGTCCCTCGGCCCTGGCCTTCTGCTCCATCATCCGGAAGCGCGCCTCGAAGCGACCCGTCGCGCTGCGGAGCGCGTCCTCTGGATTCATGCCCAACTTGCGGGCCACGTTCACCAGGCTGAACAGCAGGTCGCCAAACTCGGCCTCCCGGGCCTCGACGGTGGGCGCCTCGCGTAGCTCCTCCAGCTCCTCCCGGACCTTCTCCAGGGCGCCATTCACGTCCGGCCAGTCGAATCCGACATTGGCGGCTCGCCGTTGCAGTGACCAGGCCCATTGCAGCGCCGGCAAGGACCGCTGCACGCCGTCGAGCGCCGACTCGCGGCCATACTCGGCGGCTTTCAGGGCCTCCCAGTTCCGAACGACTTCGTCGGAACCGCTGACGACGGTCGTCCCGAAGACATGCGGGTGGCGGCGCACCAGCTTCTCCCGGACCGCGTCCGCCACGTCGCCCAGCGTGAAGTCACCGGCCTCCGCGGCGATGTCGGATTGCATCAACACCTGCAGCAGGACATCGCCCAACTCCTCGCGGAGCTTGGGCATCGACTGCTCGTCGATTGCCTCCAGGACTTCATAGGCTTCCTCCAACATCGTGGCCCGTAGCGACGCGTGGGTCTGTTCGCGGTCCCACGGACACCCCTGCGGCGAGCGCAGGCGCCGCACCACGTCGACCAGTTGCCGGATGCGCTCGACGTCGTCAGCCATGCTCAGCCACCATCAAGGCGGCGCGCGGGTGTAAGTCGGCCCCGGCTGCGCGCAGTGAGGGGAGGCCCAAAAGGATGAGGGCGAGTCCCACGACCGACGACACGACGAACGGCACCCAGACGCCCAGGCCAAACAAGCCGCCTCCGATCAGCGCGCCGACCGCCTTCGCGGCGGTTTCCCCGGTGCCGACGGTGCCGGCGGCGCGGCCGCGTTGATCCGGCGCGACGGCGCTCATCAAGAAGGCATTGATGGCGGGCTCGGCAAAGGCGGTCGTCGTGGCCTCGAGCACGCCAACGCCGATCACCGCCGGCACGCTGTGCAGGAATGGATAGATCGGAGCGATCAAGGTCGTCGAAGCGGTCGAGCCGGCGCTCAACCAGCGGCGATCGAGGCGGTCGGCCGCCCAGCCGGCAAGGGGCGCGGTCAGGACCAGCGGCAAGGCGAAGAGTGAAAAGGACAAACCCACTTCCCAGTCCGTCGCGCCGATCGACTTCATGAACAGGCTCCAGACGACGTTGTAAACGCCGTATAGGAACCCAATCCCCATCGACAGCATGAGCAGGCCGCGAACCGCGGCCGCACCGGCCCGCAGCCGGTCACCGAGGATGAGAGGTCCGCTGATCGGCTCGACCGTGATCGAGCTGCGCCGGCGGCCCAGCCCAATGGCCACCACGGCCGCCGCCAGCAGCACGGCGAGCCCGGTGGCTTCGAAGACGGTCGCACGACCAAAGACCGCGAGGACGCCGCCCAGCGCGGGCCCCACAATGAGTCCCGCCATGTCGGCGCCCGCGAGCCAGCCATAGGCGATTCCGCGCTCACCTTCGGGAACAAGGTCCGCGACCGCCGCGCGAGCTCCCGGACGGAACGCGGCCGCGCCCAGGCCCTGGATGAATCGAAGCGCGATCAGCCAGCCAATCGAGAGTGGCAGCGCGAACGCGGCGATCGCGAGGCTGGCAACCACCAGGCCACCGATCATCAATGGAGCCCGGCCGAACCGGTCCGAGAGACGTCCGGCTGGGTACTGTCCGATGAACTGCGCCACCAGGTTGGCGCCCACGATGATGCCGACCAATGCATACGAGCTCCCACGCTCGCGCAGGAACAGCGGCAGGATGGGCAACACGGATCCTACGCCGGTGCCCACGAGGAAGACGGCGGCAATGATGCCCCAGAGCGCGCGGCGCCGCTCTTTTCTAGTCGCCGGCACGATAGGCGCTGGCTTCGATCTCCACCAGCCAATCGGCCTCGAGGAAGCCACGCACGCCGATCAGTGAAGTCACCGGCTTGATCGCACCAAAGACCTCGCTGTGCGCCCGGCCGATCTCGCGCCAGCGGCGCGGCACGGTGGTGAAGATCCGGGTGCGTGTCACATCGTCGAAACCAGCCCCCACCCCGGCAAGAGCCTCGCCGATGACTCGCAGGCATTGCCGGGTCTGCTCGTAGACGTCGCCCTTACCCACCGTGGAGCCGTCATCGGCGGTCGGCGCGCAGCCAGAGATTTCGATCAAGGGACCAATCCGGACCGCACGCGCGTAGCCGACGATGCGCTCCCATTTGCGGCCGGTTGTGAAGACCTGGCGATTCACGCGGGGACGGGCGAGGTGCAGAACTTACAGCGGTGCGCTGCGATCGGGATCTCGCTCAGGCATTCAGGGCACTTTTGGGTGGTCGGGTCCGCCGGTGGATCCTGCCGCAATCGGGCGATCAACCGGTTGAGCGGTATCACCACGAAGAAAAAAACGGCGACGGCGACCAGCAGGAAGGCCACCACGGCATTGACGAAGTCGCCATAGCGGAAGACGCTGTGATTGATCGTGAAAGTGAGACTCGAAAAGTCTGGCTTGCCCGCGAATGCCGCGATCAATGGCGTGATCAAATCCCTGACCAGGGCGGCGATGACGGCGCCGAAGGCGGCCCCTAGCACAACGGCCACCGCGAGGTCGAGCATGTTGCCGCGGAGCAGAAAGGCCTTGAACTCTTTCGCCATGCTCCCGCGTAGTCTACGTCCTCAGACCGCGACCGCGATCCGGCCGAGCCGATCGATTTCCCCGAGGACATCGATGAGCCGCCCCTTCCACTGCGGACCGGCCTGGGTCATTGAGATCCGCACCTTCCCGAACCGGACGTAGAGGATCGAGCGGAACTGTGACTCGAGGCGTCGCTCGTCGCCATTCCAGCCAGCCGGCAGTCGCATCACCAGCCAGTCACCGTCCGTTTCGACAGCCGCGACCCCGGCCGCGCGGGCGAGCAGTTTGATGCGAAGCGCATAGAGAAGGTTGCGCACCGGCGCGGGCGGCTTACCGAAGCGATCGGCCAGGTTGCGCTCGGCCGCCTCGAGCCCCTGCTCGTCGACGACGGCCGCGAGGTCGTGGTAGACCTGCAGCCGGAGTTTCTCGTCGGGCACGTACTCCTTCGGGAGGAAGTGCTCGATCGGCAGGTCGAGCGTGAGCCCGGCAGGCATCTCGACGGGGGTCCCGGTCTTCTGCGACTCGACGGCGTCGCGCAGCATCGAGTTGTAGAGCTCCAGGCCCACCGACGCGATCGCGCCGTGCTGCTCGGTGCCGAGCAGGTTCCCCGCCCCACGGATCTCGAGATCCTTCAACGCCAGCCTGAATCCTGAGCCCAGGTCGTGCAGCTCCGAGATGACGTCGAGCCGCTTGTCGGCGTTCTCCGAATGGGAGCGCAACGGGTTATAGAGGAAGTAGGCGTAGGCGCGCTGCCCCGCTCGGCCGACGCGCCCGCGCAACTGGTAGAGCTGGGCCAGGCCCATCCGGTGCGCGTCGACCACGACGATCGTGTTCGCGTTGGGGATGTCGAGCCCGGATTCGATGATGGTCGAGCACACCAGCACGTCGGCCTCGCCCTTGACAAACTTCAGCATTACCTCGGCCAGCGTCGACTCCGGCATCTGTCCGTGGCCCACCACCACCCTCGCCTGAGGCACCAGCCGCTTGACCCGCTCCTCCGCCTTCTTGATCGTCTGCACCCGGTTGTAGACGTAAAAGACCTGGCCGCCTCGCTGCAGCTCGCGCTGGATCACTTCCTTGATCAGGTCGTCGTCGTCGGCTGTCACGAAGGTCTTGATCGGCAGCCGTTCCTCCGGTGGCGTTTGGATCACGGACAGGTCGCGAATGCCGGCCAGCGCCATGTGTAGCGTGCGCGGGATCGGCGTCGCCGAGAGCGAGAGCACGTCAACCGAGGCACGGAGTTGCTTGAGCTTCTCCTTCTGCATGACGCCGAAACGTTGCTCCTCGTCGAGGATGACCAGGCCGAGGTCTTTGAAGCGCACGTCTTTTTGCAGCAGGCGGTGGGTGCCGATGACGACGTCGACCTCGCCGACCATCAAGCGGCGCAGGACGTCGGTCGCCTCGGCGTCCGAGCGAAAGCGCGAGAGCATGTCGACTTTGACGGGGAACGATTGGAAGCGGTCGCGAAAGGTGAGGTAGTGCTGCTGGGCAAGCACCGTGGTCGGCACCAGGACGCCAACCTGCTTGCCGTCCATCACCGCCTTGAATGCGGCACGCACCGCGAGCTCTGTCTTGCCAAAGCCAACGTCGCCGCACAGAAGCCGGTCCATGGGGCGCGAGTCCTCCATGTCCGCCTTGATCTCCTCCATGACGCGGATCTGGTCTGGTGTCTCGTCGTACGGGAAGGACTGCTCGAGCTCTTGCTGCCAGGGCCCGTCTTCCGAAAAGGCATGGCCCTCGACGAGCTGCCGCTTCGAGTACAGCTCCAGCAGATCGCGTGCGACTTCCTCGACGGACTCGCGGACCTTGCGCTTCGCCCGGTCCCACTCGCCGGTCCCGAGGCGCTGCAACTTCGGCGTCGCATCGCCGCCGCCCACATACTTCTGGACTCGCTCCAGGTGCTCGACGGGCACATACAGCTTGTCGCCCTCGGCGTACTCCAGCTGCATGTACTCCCGCTCCTGGCCGTCCTCCCCCATCAGCCGCATGCCGGTGAAGCGACCGATCCCGTGATCGACATGGACGATCAGGTCGCCGGGCTCGAACTCGAGCTCCCAGGTGGCCGAGCGCGCGCGCACCACGCCGCGGCGGACCCGTTGGCGCATGCCGCCGAAGAGGTCGGTATCGCCGTAGACCTCGAGCTGCTGCGACGGGACGCGAAAGCCCTGCGGCACCGGCTGGTTGCCGAGGACGACCAGACCCGGGACGAGCGGCGTCTGCGACCAGAGAAAGACGCCGCCGGCCGGATAGACATCGCGATCCTCGAGCAACTCTCGCAGCCGGGGTTCCTGCTGGGTCACGATCAGCACCCGCGATTTTGCGCGGGCGTCCGTCCGCACCCGGTCGGAGAAGGCGTCGATCCGGCCGGCGTATGCGTCCACCGGCTCGAACCCGAGGTCGAGGGTGCCGAGGTCAGCCCCCCTTATGATCTCGAGCCGGCGCCATCCCCCGGCGGCGTGCCGCAGGGTCTTGATCGACACCAGCCCCGGCCGCAGCTTCTGCGGCAGCTCGCCGCGCTCGATCTCGACCGCGACCAGTTCCTGGAGTTCCTGCTCGCGCTGTTCGGCCTGCGTCAGCGATCGCTGCCCATCGAGGGAAAGGATCACGGCGTCCGGCGGCAGATGGTTCAAGAGCGTCGGCTGCGATGGATCGAGGTACGCCTGAAAACCCTCGATACCATCGAAGTAGGCGCCCGAACTCACCCGCTCGATGTCCGCCAGCCACTGGTCGCGCACCTCGGGAAGCGTGCGACTGAAGTCGACCTCGCCCAGTGGCCCATCGGCGCCAGCCACGGCTTCAGGGGTCAGGATCAGTTCCGCCGCGGGAAGGACGCGCGCGCTTGCCATGTCAGCGACCGAACCCTGCGATTCCACCTCGAACTCGCGCAGCGACTCGAGCTCGTCCCCAAAGAATTCGCTGCGGAGCGGGCGCCGCCGGTCGGGCGGGAAGCAGTCGAGGATGCCGCCGCGGAGGCTGAATTCGCCGCGACCCTGGACCAGCGGCTCGCGCCGGTACCCGAGCGTGGTCAGGCGGCGGACGAGGTCATCGACGGCGTACGTTTGCCCCGGCTTGAGCGTGAAGCCCCAGCGCTGCAACGCCTCGCGCGCCAGTGTCGGTCGCGTCATCGCCGTCCAGGACGTGAAGGCGACGACCGGTCCGCCGGCGCCGAGCGCGTCGATCGCCTCCAGCCGCCGCCGGACGGTTTCCTCGTCGGGCGCGAGGCGGTCAAAGGGCAGCGTCTCGACCGCTGGAAACACGACTGTTCGGACATCCTCGCGGAACCAGGCGCCTGCTTCCTGGAACGACCCTTCCGGGTCGGGCACGAGGGCCAGCACCGGGCGCCGGGCGCGCATCGCGAGCCAGACCGCGAAGACCGGCAGGGCGCTGGAGGGAAGTCCGTGTGCGTCCAGGGTGCCGACCGGCGCGTTCCACCAGCCCTCGAGCCGGTCGCGGGCCGGGAGGCTGTCGAGCAATTCGAGCAGGGTCTGCGTCATCGATTTCGAACCATGCAGAAAAGCGCCCTCGGCACCGAGCCGGGGCGTGCGCAGGTCAGCTTACCATCGGTCCTGTCGCTTCAAACGAATCAAATCTGAGGACATCACCGGCGGCGCAACGTGTACCAGTGCGAGCCAAAGGGATCGGTGCCGGGTGTCGCCTCGAGCATCTCGAAGTCCCCAAACAGAGCCCGGACCTCCTCGGGTGTGATGCCCTTCGGAAAGAACCGGCGGCGGTGCGCATCCGGCTGGCGCCCGAACGCATAGAGCAGGAAGGTCGCCCCGGAGCGAGCCGTTCCGCTGACCTCGCGAACATAGGCAGGACGGGCGCGATCCGGCAACGAATGAAAGCATCCCTGGTCGAAGAGCAAGTCGAACCCCGGCTCGATCGGGAGCTCATGCAAGCGCGTGACGTCGCCCACGAGAAACGCGACCGATAACCCGGCCGCCACCGCCTTGGCGCGGGCGACGCGAATCGGCCGGGGTACGAAGTCAACGCCCGTCACATCCCAGCCGTGGCTCGCCATGTAGACCGACGTCGTCCCGGTACCACAGCCGAGGTCGAGAGCACGGCCCGGTGCCACCGACGGCGCAGCCTGGATCACGCCAACCAGCTCCGGCGGCGAGACGCCGCTGTCCCACGGAGTGAACCCCCGTCGGTACATCACCCGGAAGAAGACGTTGGAGATCAGGCTCACACCAGGGCCAGCTTAGGGCCGGCCGGCGCTACGACGAGCTGGCGAAGCCGTAATCGAGCAGCGCGGCCGCCTCGTCAAAGATGCGAGGGGACGCCAGCAGGACCACCATCAGATGGCGGCCGCCACGAGCCGCCGTGGCAATGAGGCATCCACCCGCATGACTGGTCCACCCGGTCTTGAGCCCGGTGGCGCCCGGATATTTCCGAACCAGCTCGTTGAGGTTATAGAGCGCGTAGGCGTGGTGCGTGGCGGTCGCCGGCAGGGTCACCGTGGGCGTTGCCGCCATCGCCGCGACCTCCGGGAAATTTCGCATCAACTCGGTGGCCGCCCTGGCGAGGTCGGCGGCTGACGTGTAGTGGTCGGGATCATCGAGACCGATCGGGTTGACGAAGTGCGTGTCGGCCATGCCGAGCCTGGCCGCCCGGGCGTTCATCAGCGCGATGAAGGTCGCTCGTGGCATGGCGGCCTCGGCCAGGGTGATGGCGGCGTCGTTTCCCGAATTCAGGAACAAACCGTAGAGAAGGTCGCGCACGGTCAGCCGCTCGCCGGCGCGCAGTCCCATGCGGGTCGAATCCCAGGGAAGCTGGTTGATCGACGGCGGGACGCCGACCGTCTCGTCGGGCCGAAGGTGATCGAGAGCGACGAGTGCCGTCACGACCTTCGTCAGGCTGGCCGGGGCGTGGTGACCGTGCGGATCGACCTGAAACAGGACCTTGCCGCTATCGATGTCGAGCAGGATCGCCGAGCGCGCCTTGATCACCGGCGGAGGCGGCGCTGTTGGCGCCAGCTCGTAGAGCTCGACCGGGACCGACCCTGTGACCGGAAGGTGCGATTCGACCGGCATCAGGAGCGCGAGCAGCAACAGCCAGATCCGCATGTGCCGATCAAAGAACCACGCGCGGCCCCCTCACACAAGGGCCGGGCGGACCAACGACAACGGCTCGATCCGGGTTCAGGCGGCGGCTGCCGCGGCGCCTGCTGGCCGGTCGTCGAGCTCCGTGGATTCCTCGGCGTCGTCGGCCGCGGCGGCAACCGCTTGCGGACGGCGCAGCATCAGCATCGCCACGAACCAGGCCATAGCGACCGCGATCAAGATGTCCCCCGCACTGGCGATGCCGGGGAACGGCGGCGGCAGTGTGAAGCGATCGTCCAGCCAGGCGAAGTTCGTGTCGGAACCCGCAAGGACATAGGTCTTGGCGCGGCTGGTGACCGCCGAGAGCACATCGTGCCCGTCAACCGGCATCCGTCCTCCATTCGCCGCCCGGACGACCTCGTTGCAATAGGCGCCAAGCGATCCGCAGGCGATCGGGTAGATGTGCCTCCAGACCGCCCAGATGGCGGCGACGACGGCCAGGCCCAGCGGAAGCAGCCACGAGAGGGGGCCTGGGGTGACCTCGCTCAGCAACAGAAGAGTGCCCGCGCCCACGAGCGGCAGGACCGGAATCGGCGCCCCCGGCGCCAGGACTCGGCTCGCTCGGCCGCCGAAGAGGAAACCCACGAAGATCCCCGCGACCGTGACGAGCGCGCCGTCGGCAACCTTCAGCGCCGCCGGCTCGAGCGAGGTCGTGCGCCAGGCAAGGGCGAGCACCGCGCCGGCCATCAGGAGCGTGATGGCGAGCCGCCGATGGACCGCAAAGGCGCTCCGGAAATCGATTCCGGTCAGCGTGGCCTGCAGCCGAGCGCTGAGAACCGGCCCCAGCGCGTAGTACACGACCATCAACGCCGCGGTCGCGGCCAGGAAATGGGGCGTGTCATCAAAGCCGACCAGCCGGAACGTGACCGCCCCCATGACCGCCGCGAGGATCCACTGCGCGGTCGCCGTCAGCTGTGTCGACCAGGTTTGCCCCTTCAGGAGACTGCCGAGCGGCGCGGCCATACCAGCCACCAGAACGGAGATCTCGGGATGGCGCCGGAACACGATGATGGCCGCGAACAGGGCGATCTTGGGAAGCTCGCCCCAACGGGCGTCTTCCTTGGAGCCGAGCAGGAAGTCGTCAACGATGCACATGCCGATGAAGCTGATCCATGCCCAGGGCGCCTGGTACGGCTGTGCGGGCAGCACCCAGCCGGCGATCGCAAGGAGCAGGGACGACAGGCCCGCGACCCATAAGAGGACGCGAATCGATCGGGCGTTGACGCGACCGTGCAGGAAACCCAAGGCTGGCGAGAGTGCAACGGCGACAGCAGGGCCGCCTTTTGCGTGCTTTACGCTACGGGGCGATGTTCCGCCGCAAACCCGCCCTCCCATTGCCCTCGGACCGCTGGCTCGTGATCGGGCTGGGCAATCCCGGCCAGGACTACGAGCAGTCCCGGCACAACGTGGGTTTTCTGGTCGTCGACGAACTGGCTCGAAGGAGCAACGCCAGGGTCACAGACCGGGCCGCCAAGTCGCTCACCGGCCGCGTCCGCGCGGGCGACCGCGAGCTGGTGCTCGCCAAGCCGCAGACGATGATGAATCTTTCCGGGTCGGCGGGCAAAGCCCTGCGGGCAAAGTACGGGGTGCCGCTGGAACGCACCCTGGTCGTCCACGACGAGCTCGACCTTCCGTTCGGCCGGATGCGCATCCGCAAGGGCGGCAGCTCCGCCGGCAACCACGGGATGGACTCGCTGATCGCATCCTTCGGCAGCCAGGACTTCATCCGTTTTCGAGTCGGCATCGGCCGCCCTCCGGGGGACGGCGCCGACTACGTCCTGAGTCCCTTTACTGCCGGCGAGCAAGCGCAGATGCCGGACGTGGTGTCGCGCGTCGCTGACGCCGTGCTCTTCACGATCGAGCACGGTCTTGAGCGGGCCATGACCGAATTCAATCGGGTCTAGAGAGGAAGAAGGTGAGGACGGCGAGGCCGGCCACCGCCGTGAGCGCTCCGCCGAGCCACACTGCCGCGGACGGGCCCAGGAAGTGGGCGACGATGGCGGCGAAGACATTGCCAATCGGTGTGACGCCGATGAACAACACCGAGTAGAGGCTCACCATCCGACCCTGCATCCGGTCCGGAGAGCGCACCTGCACGAAGGTGTTGGTGCCGATCGAGTAGACGGCGAACGACCAGCCGATCACGAGTAACAGCAGGACCGCCTGGGTGAAGTCTGGGACCACGACGAACAGCAGCTCCATGGCGGCGAAGAGCAGCGCCCCCAGCGCGATCCGGCGCGGCTCGAGCAAGACTGCACCGGCGAGCGTCATGGTCAGCGCGCCAATCAACGACCCCACGCCTTGCGCAGCAAATAGGTAGCCGAGCGTGTCCGCGTTGGCGTGCAAGACGATGCGGGTGAACAGCGGCAGCACCAGGTTGAAGTTCGCACCGAAGGTTCCGGCGACGAACAGCAGCGCGAAGAGTCCGGCAAGAGCGGGGGTGCGCGCCACGTAGCGCAAAGCCTCGCCGATGAGCTGAAGCGCCGTCTGCGGGGGGCCGGGCGTCAGCGGCCGGCGCCGAATCGTCAACAGCGCCACGATCACGCCCAGGTAGGTGATGGCGTTGATCCAGAAGCACGCCGCCACGCCAAGGGTCGCGATCACGATGCCACCCAGCGCGGGGCCAACGATGCGGGCGAGATTGAAGGCGATCGAGTTCAGGGCGACGGCACTGCCCAGCTCGCCGCGACCGACCATCTCGAGGACCGTCGCCTGGCGCGCGGGGAAATAGAGCGCCTGGTTGATCCCCAACGCGGCGGCCAGCACCAGGACGATGGGCAGCACGATGGTGTGCGTACCGGTTAGCACCGCATAGAGGACGGCGCCGACCAGCGAGACGATCTGCGTGAGGAGCAGTACGTCCCGATGGGCGAATCGATCGACGATGGTACCGGCGTAAAGACCGAAGAGCAACACGGGACCATAGCTGCAGGCGCCAAAGAGCGCGAGGGCGACTGCCGAATCATGCGAGAGCTGGAGGACGAGCCAGGCAGCCGCCACCGATTGCATCCAGGTGCCAACCACGGACACCGACTGTCCGACAAAGTAGCGGCGGAACTCCGGGTACTGAAGGGCGGAAACCTGCACGAGGGCGCGGCGGCGCGGCTCAACAACAGAAGGAGTGGCGGGAATGATCGTCAGTCTACTTTGCGTGCGGCCCGTCAGACCGCGGACAGGGCCTGCATCAACTCGTTGAACTGCGTTGTGGCCTGCGCCTGCGGATGGTGGATGACGATCGGGACCCGCCGTTTGCTTGCCGCGGAAAACTCGTCGCGCTGGTAGAGGATCATCGCTGCCACCTCCATCTTCAACGCAGCCGCGGTCTCGGTGCGACTCAACTGCAGGCTGCCGTGCGCGTTGCAGATGACCAGCCGGATGCGGTGGCTGAGTATGCCGGTTTCGTGTAAGCGATCGAGGAACTGCCGGGTGAGCTCGACGCAGATGATTTCCGGTTCGACGACGATCAAGATGACGTCGGCCTCTCGTAAGAGCGGTGGCGCGAACGGGGAGGGCTGGTTCCCGAGGTCGATGACGATGGTCGCCGCCAGCCCGCGCAGCGAGGTGGCGAAGCTGCTGATCGCCTCCGGTGGCACGTCGCGGTATGCCGAGTCGCGGCGCACGCCGGGCAGCAGCCGAAGCGGCACTTGCGGGTTGCGCATCAGGTAGTTGGAGAGGCGATGGGCACTGGCGGCGCCGTCGTTGAGGACCTCCCCCCAAGCCCAGCGATCGGGCACCTCGATGTTGAGCATGCTGCCCAGGGTGCCAACCGGGACCGCCAGGTCCGCGAGCACGACGGTGTCGGCACCTTTCCCGCCGGCGTAGAGGGCCGCCAGGTTCATGGCGACGGTGCTCGTGCCAATCCCACCCTTGGCGCCGGCCACAACCGTGAGCCGACCGCGCGCCTGCGATCCACGGAGCCGGAGCCGCGCACCACTCTCGAGCATCGCCTTGATGCGGCTGATCAGCTCGCGCGACTCGACTGGCTTGACCAGGTAATCGTCGGCTCCGAGCTCGAGCGCCCGGACCTTCCCGTCGAGCCCGTCAGCCGCGGAGAGGACGACGATCTGGATGTCGGCGCCCGCCGGTCCCTTGCGGATGCGCTCGCACACCATGAAGCCGTCGACCTCCGGCATCATCAGGTCGACGAGGACGAGGTCAGGACGCTCTTTCTCGACCAACGCCACGCCCTCGTTGCCGCCGGCAGCCACCTGCACATCGAAGCCGGCCGTCCCCAGGAGCGTCTGCAGGTACGAGCGGTTGGGCGCCTCGTCGTCGATGACTGCGATGCGCGACGTCACGAAGCTGTAACGCTCGGCTACTGATTTTGCCTGCGGACTCGCTGGATGGCCGTAATGAGGATTGCGGCGCCGATCGCGAAGGGCGCGCCCCCGACAGGAAGCCGTGGCCGCGATGGACCGAGCGCCAACTGGAACGCAAGTGGGACGCAGACCACGGCGAGGGCCATCCATACGCCACCCACGAGGGCGAGGATCTTACTGACCCGGCTCACGTTCCGGCCGGTCGGCCCTCCAGGATTCACGGTGAGCGCGGTGGTGACGACGCAGGCGAGCACGACAACGATGAAGTACGTCACGTGATAGCCGATCACAACGACAGGCCGAGGGCTGAGTCCCGACCAGGAGATCAGTGCCTGCTGGTCCGAGAGGCGAAGCACGGTCGTCATAACCATCGTCGGAATGAAGCTGACAGCAAAGTTCGCCAGCACGATGGGAACGATGACGCCACCGCCGAGCAGATGCAGTGGGACAATCCTCTCTTTCACTTCCTTGCCTTTGCCACCGGCGTCACGCATTGGCACGTTTCGAACGGCTTCGAACACCAGGACCGCCGAGGCCAGAACGACGACTGAAATCACCGCATAGGCAATGACGATCGTCGGTAAGGCCGGGTCGCCCCGGACGGCGGCAATCCAACGGGCAACGTGATGCGTTCCCTGCAACAAGGTCTGAACTCCGTACAGGAACCAGACGCCGTAACCCGCCGGCTCGCCAAATCGATCGATCACCCGGCCCAAACCGAAGAGAACCATTGTGCCGAGCAGGAGGCCAAAGATACTGAGAAGCCCAGCGGTGGAAGTCAGCATCGCGGCGCGGCCGCCAAGGAAAAGCAGGGCCACGCCGAAAGCGCGGGCCAGGGCGAGTCCCGCCGTGAGCCACGCTAGCGAGCGCCACATCGATCGCTCGTCGCTCAACGACCTTCGCAAATTGCCGCTGCCGGCGGCCCACAGCCAAAAGATGACGAACGCGCCAACGAACGGCTCCAGCCCCAACGCCACGAGACTGTCCTGCTCGAGTGGGTTCCCGACGAGCAGTGAGAGGAGACCGCTGTCGGCAGAGAATTGCCCGGATGCGAGCCTGAGGTCCATGAGACCCGCAACCGGGAGTGGAATGGCGGCGAGGATTCTCCAGAACGCAAGGCAGATCAAGGTGACCGCGAGACGCGGCCAGATGGCGACGAGACGTCGCCAGGCTGCCCCCATCGTTAGATCGCCAGGCCGACGTACTCCAGGTCGCGCCAGATCTGGCCGTCGCGAACGTCGACGACGCTGACCGAAGGCTGGCGAACCTTCCCCATGAGACCCGTATAGGTCCATTCGCCAATAACGACCACCGTGTCGCCTTCCGTCACGAGCCGTTCGACCTCAAACGTTACGTCCGGCGTGCGCGCCACGGCCTGGCGGCTCAGCAGCACGAACGCTTCCCGGCCGAGGATGGGCTCGGGCACCCCGGGTGTTCGATGCACGACGTCGGGATGGAGCCGGCGGGCAAAGCCGTCCCAGTCGCGCGCGCGAAGCGCATCGAGGGCCGCCGTCACGACGGCCGTGGCTGCCGTCACGACAGGTGGAAGAGATGGCGCGCAAAGAGGAGGGCGCCGACCAGAGCGGCACCGCCCGCGGCGACCAGCACCGCCGCCGCTGCAACATCCTTGGCGCGACCGATCATCGGATGGTGCTCGGGCCATGCGTAGTCGATCAGCACTTCGAGCGTCGTGTTGAATAGTTCGGCCGCGATCACGACCGCAAAGCACAGCACGAGTCCGACGAATTCGATGGCGGTGAATCGAAAGAGCAGGGCCGCCACCAGCACCAAGAATGCGATGAGGAGGTGCACTCGCAAGTTCGCCTGCGAAGAGAGCGCCCAGGCAAAGCCGCGCCCCGCATGGCGGAAGCTGTAGATCGTGCGGCGCAGGTCGACGCGGCGTGCTCGGCTCGGGCTACCAATCCGCTCCGCCTCGAACTCGGCGTCGGAGTGCGGCGTCATGGCGCTTTGGACAGGATCCGGTTGGTCAGCGCCGTCATGGCGGCCTCCTCCGCGGACTCGGCGTGGTCGTAGCCGAGCAAATGGAGGAAGCCGTGCACCGCGAGAAGCCGCACTTCGTCATCGACCGGATGACCGGCCTCGCGCGCCTGGCGTCGCGCGAGCGGCACAGACATCACAATGTCCCCCAGCCAATCTTCGGTACCCGGTGGCGGCTGAAAGCGCCGGTCGGTCGGCTGCTCGCGGGCGGCGAAAGCGAGCACGTCGGTCGGCTCATCGAGCCCGCGATAGCGGCTGTTGTACTCGCGCAGACGCTCGTCGCTCGTGAGCGTCACGACCGTCACGGTCCGATCGGGTACCTTCATGGTCCGCGCCGCGGTTTGCAGCACCACCTTCAGCCCATCCAGATCCACTCCCGAAGTAATGGACGCGGGACCCAAACGGCTCATCTGGATGAGCACGGCAGTATCGTACCCGGGCCGGGGCGGTTACGCCGTGGGTTTGGGGGACTTCGGGTCGGTACGGCCGGCGAGGTAGCGGAGCCCGATCAAGCCGGCCGCCAGCAGCACCCAGACCAGGAGGATCCAGTCCTGCGGGACCGATGACCGCCGGCCGAGGTCGGCCGCCAGCGCGTCGGCAAGAATGAACATTCCGATCAGGAGCAGGCCGGTGCCCTCCATCCGGGTGCGCGTCTTGCCAGGGTCGGGATTGCGACGCAGGAATTTCGGCACCTTGCCAAAGCCGATCATCGAAACGGCCGGGATGATCACGGCAGCTGCCGCGACATAGGCAAGCACGATGACCGAGCCCGAAAGGAGCACTACCTGAATATCGCAGCAGGAGCTGGAAGTTTGCACCTGCACCTGACGGCGGCTGACACCAGCTTTGAGCTGGCGGCGGGCTAGGAGGGGCTCGGCCGCGGACGCGTCGCCGGTCGGGGTAAGGGAATCGTCTTGTCCTCGGTGTCGAGGGTCCCGTCGTGCCCGCCACCCGTCGTGTCGACGGCGGCTCCGGCGACCGCCGTTTCGGCCACCGCGGCGGGATACTCGATGCGGGCGTGGTAGATGCTGACGACCATGTTGGCCATCGCCTCTTCCACCAGGCGGAGGTCGCGGAAGGACAGATCGCATTCATCGAGCTGGCCGTCGCGAACGAACCCCTGGAGCATGCGGTGCACGTGATCGCGGATCCCTTCCGTGCTGCGATCCTTGAGGGTCCGGGCTGACGCCTCGACCGTGTCCGCGATCATGACGATGGCCGCTTCTTTCGAGCGCGGGCGGGGGCCGGGGTAGCGGAAGTCGTCCTCGCGGACATCAAGCCCCTGCTCGAGCGCCTGCCGGTAGAAATAGCGCTTGACCGTCGTCCCCTGATGCTGCTGGACGATTTCCCGGACCGTGGTTGGGAAGTGATACTGCTTGAGCAGCTCGACGCCTTCGGTGACATGCGCGTTCAGGATGTCCGAGCTGGTCGTGGGCGACAGGTTTTCGTGGATGTTGCCGATGTCCGCCTGGTTCTCCACGAAGAAGTGCGGCCGCCGGATCTTGCCGATGTCGTGGAAATAGCAGCCGACTCTCGCCAGCACCGGGTTGGCGCCGACCGCCTCCGCAGCGGCCTCGGCCAGGTTGGCGGCCACGATCGAGTGGTTGTAGGTTCCCGGGGCGCTCACCATCAAGCGCTTCAGGAGCGGATTGTTCGGCGTCATCAGCTCGAGCAGCTTCATCGGGGTGATGACACGGGTGATCTCGCCGAGCCAGGTGAGCAGGCCGGCCGCGATCAGGGCCGAGACCAGCCCGTTGATCAGCGCGAGGCCACCAATGGTGAGAATCTCGTCGAGCGACTGGTGCCGCTCGATCAGTGAGAGCGACACCAGCGTCACGAACTGGGCACCGGCGACCAGGATGCCGGCGGTGACCCACTGGCCAAGGCGCTCGAGCCGGTGGACATAGATCGAGCCGATCGCTCCGCCCAGGAAGCCGACCAGCGTGAGTGGCAGTACGTTATCGGCGACGATGCCGGTCAGCAAACCGACAGCCATCGCGACGATGATGCCCAGCCCGGCATCCATCAAGGCGGCAACCAGGAGGGGCACGGCCGCCATCGGCACGAGGTATTGCGTGTTGGGGTTGATCGGAACAACCAGTTTGGCCACGAGCAGCAGGACCAGCATCAATCCCCCGAGGGTGGCGAGCTGTCGCGGGTCTCGGAGGATCGCCGGCCGGAATTGCATCAGGTAGCCGAGGGCGACCGCGAACAGGATGATGACCAGCATGAAGACGGCCAGGATGCGTGCCCAGTCCGTCTTGGGCGCGAGCAGGCCGACCGCCTGGGCTTCCTCAAGCTGGAATGGCGTGACCAGGTCGCCGTAGCGGATGATCGTCTGTCCTTGGGCGACGGTCACAAAGACCGCGGGCACGGCGTCACTCGCCTGCTGTCGCTTGAGCGTGGTCTCCGTCGGCTGGTAATTGACTTTCAAATTGGCCCGAATGAGGGTGGCCACCACTGAGGCGCCGGTGGCATCCAGCTTGAGGGCCGCCGCCCGCGTCTGCGCGGTGTCCGAGGCGCTCTTCAGTGTGTCGGCCTTGATGCCGTTGCTCTCGAGCTGCTGCAGGATGTCGCCCGCGCTCTTGAAGACCGTCGCCACGGTGCCCTCGTCTGCCTGCAGGAGATACTGCCGCTGCGCATCGCTGAGCTGCGGCTCCAGAAGGCTTAGCTGCGCCGAACGGTCGGGCCCAGAGGCCGACGACCGGCGCAGGTCGGAAACTTTGGTCGCGAGTGAATCGATCGCCTGGCGTTGCTGGATGCTGACCGAGCCATCGAACTGGTCCGGCACCTGTGCCGCGGCGGCGGCCCGCGCTTCGTCACGCCTGGTCTGGCTCTCATAGCGCACCGACCGTTGCGAGACGACGTCCTGGCTGGAGACCTCACCCGCGCGCAGGTTGAGCCGGTTCGGCAGGAAGTTCTGGGCGACGACGAGGGCCGTCGCCAGCGCCAGGATGAGGGTGATCGCTGCAGGCCGAAGGTAGGGCGGCCAGCGCCTGCCCGCGCCGATGTGCCCCAACCGAAGGTCGCGTGCGAAGAGCCGCCCGCGCCGCCGGAGTTGGTCGATCGCCGATGAGCTGCGCTGTCTCATCTCTTCAGCAGGGATCGTGTCCCCTCAGGACGGGCCGATTACGTCGTGCGAGCCCGCCGCTTACGCGCCGCCGCGATCTTCTTCTTGCGCTTTACGCTGGGCTTTTCGTAGTGCTCACGCCGCCGAACCTCGGAGAGAACACCGTTCTGCTTGATCTTCTTATTGAAGCGGCGTAGGGCGCTCTCGAAGGTCTCGTTCTCGCGGACCTTGATCTCCGACAACTGGATTGCACCCCCTCTGCCCGGAGTCCATTGTTGGGCAGAAGTATAGCCGCGCTCGAGTTTAGGCGTCAACACAAACGCCGATCTTCCGGAGCCGGTTCAGGTCACGACCGGCCCACAACCCGGTCGCACCCGGGGCCGCCGGGCGCACAACCCTGTAACAGGCGCCGGGGAGGCTCGATGGCCCACTTTTATGGTGCGTTCATCTTGCTAGAGGATCCGATCCTCAAGGAGGTCGCCCCGTAATGTTTACGATCCTGACGACGTGGATCAGCGAACGAATCATCACGGTCACCGCGGTGAGCGTGCTGACCGTCGCGGCTGTCCCCACGACCCTGATCATCGTTTCGCACGACGACCACAACACCATCGCCGTCGTCCAACCGGCCGATGAGCACCAGAAGGTGGTGCTGGTGAGCGCCGTCAAGAAGGCGGGCGATGCCGTCATCGCCAAGCTCAACACCGCCGAAAACGGCTGCAGCACGCAGGTGACGCAGGCGGTTTCGACCTCGAAGGTCGCGGCCAAGGTCCAGCCGGCACTGGCGACCGCGAAGTCGCAGATCCACGGCAGCGTCCTGCCGATCGTCACCGCCATCAAGGCGGACGAGGATCGCTTCGCCCATCTGAAGTTCGTGACGCCGCAAGACGAAGAGAATGAGCTCGCCGAGCTCAACACGATCGCGATCATCGCCCTGGGCGATGGTCACTCGACCGGCACGGTTACGGTGACCTGCCAGACCGTCTTGATCACGATCACGGAGACGATCCAGATCACGATCACGCAGACGGTACCTTGCACGACGCCGCCCGACGAACGCGACGGCGACTAACCGCTGACTATGCTGAAGGGCGGGAGCGCGGCTCCCGCCCTTTTTGTTTGGAAGAGCCAGCCGCCAAGGACCTGTACCCGGGCACCTTCAGCCGCCACGCTGCGGCGTACAAGCAGCGCCTTGATGAGGTGATGGCTCGCAGCGAATCGCGCGGCCGAGCCGCCGTCATCGAGTGGGTCAATCCCACCCCAGGCAAGCGGATCCTCGACCTGGCCTGTGGGCCGGGCACGCTGAGCTACCGCCTCGCGCGTGAGGTGTCGCCCGATGGCGAAGTCGTCGGGATCGACCTGGCCCCGGGCATGATCGACCTGGCCCGGGCAGACGCACCGCCGGACCTTCCGTTGCGTTTCGAGCTAATGGACATGGAGGACCTTCGCTTTCCTGATGCCCACTTCGATGCGGTCGTGTGCGGCCACGGCCTGCAGTTTGTCCCCGATCTCCTGCGAGCGTTGACCGAGGCGCGGCGCGTCGTCAAGCCCGACGCCCGGTTCGCGGCAAGCGTGCCCATCGATCCTTCACAGCCCAGTGGGGCACAAGCCATCCTCGAGCGCGCGGTCGGCGGCCACCTGCCGCCGGCGCCGAGGGCCCACGATCAGTTCAACACCCGACGGACGGTCGAGGACGAGCGCGCCTTCGCCACCGTCGCACGGCAGGCCGGCTTTCGTGAAGCGAGCGTCGTGCGATTCGACGAGTCGACCACCTGGACGAGCCCGCAACATTTCATCGAGAGGGCCTCGGGGTGGTGGTCAATGGCCGTCCGTCTCGACGCCATCCCCCCGACGGAACGAGTGGCCATCCTGGCGCGCGGCGTTCATGCGATCGAGGCGGAGCTCGGCACGGGACCGCTCCAGATCGCCGGCGCGACCAACGTGCTGCGGGCGACCGTGTGATCGAGCTACCAGAGCTCGCCGCCGCCGATCAGGATGTAGACGATCGGCCCGACCCCCCAAACGATGCAGATGATCGCCCAGATCAATTTCTGGCCGGCGTTGAGGTCACTCCGACCCAGGATGTTGATGAGCGCAAGCAGGTAGGCCAGCGGGTGCAGAATGGCGGAGATCACGATTTCGAGCAGGAGCTTCACCGGGCCATGGTACCGGCCGCGAGCACCCGAAGGCTCTCGGACGTGAGCGGCTCGCCGCTCCAATCCCCGTAGAGGTCGACGCGGCCGAAGCCCGCGCTCCGCAGGATCGCGCTGACATCGTGTCCGTCGTACAGCCGGATCGCGTGGAGGTTGACCTCGGTGTCGTTGGGGGTGGTCACCGTTCGTTCGACGACCATTCGCCGCGCGGTGCGATCGAGGGAGCGCCGCTCGACGACCGCGGCCTGGCCGACGGTGAACCACTCTCGCTCCTCGAACCTGGCCATCAGCCGCTCGCCGTTGATCACTTCGAGGAGGAAGCGGCCGCCGGGCGTGAGCATCGCCGCGGCGGCGTCGACCACCTTGCGATCATCCGCCTCATCGGCAAAGTAGCCGAGGCTGGTGAAGAGGTTGAGGACGACGTCGAACCGCTCGCCCGCAATCGGCTCCCGCATGTCGCCCGCGAGCCACCGAACTCGGACGCCATCCGTCCGGGCGCGCTCCTCCGCCACCTTCAGGAGGAAGGGCGACAGGTCGACGCCGGTGACGTCGTAGCCTCGGCGCGCCAGCTCGATCGCGTGCCGGCCCTGGCCGCACGGGAGGTCGAGGATGCGCAGCGGCGGCGACAAGGCAAGCAGGGCTTCCAGCCGATCGATCTCGACTGGTGTCCGCTCAGCCAGGTAGTCGTCGTAGAGGGCTAGGTAGCCTGGCCCGAACCAGCTCCGCCACCATTCTGAATCCGGCTCCACCATCCTCTATATATAAGGGCCAGCACAACAATGGGCGAACCGCACCCGCATCCCGAACATCTGTGGCGCAACCCGGAGCCAAGACGCGCCTACGAGGTCGTCATCGTCGGCGCGGGCGGCCACGGCCTGGCCACGGCCTACTACCTCGCGAAGAATCACGGCATCACCGACGTCGCGGTGCTAGAGCGCGGCTGGCTGGCGGGCGGCAACATGGCCCGCAATACCACGGTCATTCGCTCGAATTACCTGTGGGACGAGAGCGCCGCGATCTACGAGCACTCCCTCAAGCTCTGGGAGCACCTTGCCGACGAGCTCCATTACGAGATCCTGTTCAGCCAGCGCGGCGTGCTCAGCCTGGTACACAGCCTGGGCGACCGGCGCGAAGGGCTGCGGCGCATCAACGCGAACCGGCTGAACGGGATCGATGCCGAATGGCTCACAACCGCCGAGATTAAAGCCTTCTGCCCCATCGTCAACGTCTCGCCCGATGTGCGCTACCCGGTGATCGGGGGCACGCTGCAGCGACGGGGTGGAATCGCCAGACACGATTACGTTGCCTGGGCGTTCGCGCGCAAGGCCGATGAGATGGGGGTCGACTTGATTCAGAACTGTGAGGTCACCGGTTTCGACCTCGACGGCGATCGGGTCCGTGGCGTGCACACCAACCGCGGGTTGATCGCGGCGAACAAGGTCGCGCTCTGCGCCGCCGGGCATTCAACGGTGCTGGCCGACATGGTCGGCCTCGACCTCCCCATCCAGAGTCATCCCCTTCAGGCTCTGGTCTCGGAATTGCTCGAGCCGGTCCTGAACTGCGTCGTCATGTCGAACGCGGTTCACGTCTACGTCAGCCAGGCGCATAAGGGCGAGCTGGTCATGGGCGCCGGGATCGATCCCTACAACTCCTATGCGCAGCGCGGCTCTCCGCACGTCATCGAGTACCAGCTGGCGGCCGCCTGCGAGCTGTTCCCGGTCTTCAGCCGCGCCCACGTGCTGCGGACCTGGGCCGGCATCGTCGACGTTTCCCCGGACGCGTCGCCCATTCTGGGACTGACGCCGATCGAGAACCTGTTCATCAATTGCGGCTGGGGCACGGGTGGGTTCAAAGCGACACCGGGAGCGGGCTGGGTGTATGCGCACACCATCGCGCATGGCGAAGCGCATCCGCTGAACGCGCCTTTTACGCTCGAGCGCTTCACCACAGGCGCATTGATCGACGAGCATGGCGCCGCGGCGGTGGCGCACTAGCCGTGCTCATCCCCTGCCCCTGGTGCGGCGACCGCGAGGACATCGAGTTCCGGTACGGCGGCGCGGCACAGGTCGCCTACCCGACGGATCCTGAGTCGGCCGACGACGCGCACTGGGCACGCTATATCTTCTTCCGGCCGAATCCGAAGGGAACGATGGCCGAGCGCTGGGTGCACACCGCCGGCTGCCGGCGCTGGTTCAGCCTCATTCGCGACACGGTCACGCACACCATCACGCCAGCATGAGCCGGCTGGCTTCGGGCGGCCGCATCGACCGCGCGCGCCCGATTCGCTTCAGCTTCAATGGCTCGCCATACCGCGCGTACCACGGCGACACCCTGGCGTCGGCCCTGCTGGCGAACGACGTGCGGGTGATCGCCCACAGCGTGACGTACGAACGTCCTCGCGGCGTTTTCTCGGCAGGCGTCGAGGAACCGAATGCGCTCGTGCATGTCGGCCACGACACCATGCTTCGCGCCACGCAGGTCGAGCTGTTCGATGGGCTGGAGGCGATCGGGCTGAACGGCCTCGGGCGGCTGAGCGCTGAGCCGGACGCCGGCCGATACGACAAGGTCTACGCCCACTGCGAGGTGCTGGTCGTCGGAGGCGGTCGAGCCGGCATCACCGCAGCCCTCGATGCCAGCCAGACAGGCGGCCGAGTGATCCTGGTCGATGAGCAGGCGGAGCTGGGCGGGCGGCTCCTGGGTGCCGGCTGGAGCGATTGGCTCGACGCGAGTCTCGCGACCCTTCATTCACAACCGGACGTCCGGCTACTAACCCGCGCGACGGCCTTTGGCCACTACGAGCAGAACCTGGTCCTGGTCGCGCAGCGCCGGCCCGGCGGCGGCCGCCTCTGGCAGGTCCGGGCGAAACGGATCGTGCTCGCGACCGGCGCCCACGAGCGGCCATTGCTGTTCGCGAACAACGACCGGCCCGGCGTCATGCTCGCGGGCGCGGCCCGGACCTACGTCAACCGCTACGGGGTGGCGCCCGGAACGCGGGCGGTGATCTTCACGAACAACGACAGCACCAATCTCGTCGCGGCCGACCTCAAGAGTGCCGGCATCAGCGTCGAGGCGATCGTCGACGTTCGGGCCGGAGAAGCCGTCGTCGATACGGGTGGCGACGAGGAAGGCCTCCGGAGCGTCCTGATCGGCTCGCTGAGGGGACCGGATGCGACACGAGAAATCGAGTGCGACCTGCTATGCGTCTCGGGTGGTTTCAATCCGACGCTGCATCTGTTCAGCCAGGCGCAAGGTCGCCTTCGATACGACCAGGGTCTTGCGTGCTTCGTGCCGGATGGCGCGCTGCCTAACGTTGACGTCGTCGGCGCCGCGACCGGAGACCTCGGTGGGCGCGGCCAGGGCACGATCATGCCCTACTGGGTGGTCCCCGGCGATGGACGGGACTGGTCGACTCATTTCGTCGACCTCGAGCGGGACGTGACCGTGGCGGATGTGCGGCGAGCCCTCAGCACCGGCATGCAGTCGGTCGAGCACGTCAAGCGGTTCACCTCGATCGGCACCGGCAGCGACCAGGGCAAGACAGCGGGCATCAACGAGACCGCCATCGTGGCCACGCAGCTCGGGCAGCCCGTCGACGCGGTGGGCGTGACAACGTTCCGCCCACCGTACGTGCCGGTTTTGTTTGGCCTGATGGCCGGCCGAAATCGCGGCGATCTTTTCGATCCGATTCGCGTAACCGCCATCCATCCCTGGCACGTCGGACATGGAGCCGTCTTCGAGAACGTCGGCCAATGGAAGCGCCCCTGGTATTTCCCGCGACATGACGAGGACACGGAGGCGGCGGTGCTGCGCGAGTGCCACGCAGCACGAGAGGGCGTGGCGGTGATGGATGCCTCGACGCTGGGCAAGATCGACATCCAGGGGCCCGATGCGGTCGAGTTCCTGAATCGGATGTATACCAACGCGTTTGACACGCTCAAGGTCGGCTCGTGCCGCTACGGTCTGATGTGCAAGGCGGATGGCATGGTCTTCGACGACGGCGTCGTGATGCACCTTCGGCCGGACCACTGGCTTGCCACGACCACGACCGGGGGCGCGGCGGCCGTGCTCGATTGGATGGAGGAGTGGCTACAGACCGAGTGGCCCGATCTCCGCGTTCGCCTCACATCCGTGACGGACCAGTGGTCCGACGTGGCCGTGGTCGGTCCGCGTTCGCGCGAGGTTGTATCAGCGCTCTTTCCGAAGCTTGCCATCGATGCGCAGAGCTTCCCGTTTATGGCGATTCGCGAGGGCGAAACCGCGGGCATTCCCGTGCGTCTGCACCGGATCACGTTCTCCGGCGAGCTGGCGTACGAGCTCTGGACGCCAAGCTGGTATGGACTTAAGCTCTGGGAAGCCGTGATGGTGGCTGGCGAGCCGTTTGGGATTACGCCTTATGGCACCGAGACTATGCACGTGCTCCGCGCCGAAAAAGGCTACATCATCTGCGGCCAGGAGACTGACGGCACGGTGACGCCACAGGACCTGGGCATGAGCTGGATCGTGTCGAAGAAGAAACCGTTCATCGGGCAGCGCTCCCACCGGCGGAGCGATACGGCTCGGACGGATCGGAAGCACCTGGTCGGTCTGCTGCCGGTCGACGGGAATCAGCTTCTTCCGGAAGGTGCGCAGCTGGCTCAGCAACCCGACGCTGTAGTGCCCGTCAAGATGGCCGGCCACGTGACATCGAGCTATCGGAGCGCGACGCTCGGCCGGACATTTGCGCTGGCCATGCTGCAGGGTGGGCGTGAGCGATTGGGCAGCACCGTCCACGCGCCGCTGAACGGGCATGTCGTCGCCGCGATCGTGACCGAGCCGATCTTCTACGACAAGGAAAACACCCGCCGTGATAGCTGAGGCGGTTCGGCGCAGCGCGCTCGCCGATTACGCGGACCGCTTCGCCGCCCTGTCAGCAATGAACGGTGGCGACGTCTCCATCCGCGAGCTTCCGTTCCTCTCGCAAATCAACCTTCGGGCTGACTCCAAAGCCGCGGGCCTGATGCAGCAACTGGAGTCGGCTCTCGGTTTCGCCTTGCCGGTGGTGCCGAACACGGCCGCTTCAAGGGAAGACCGCCGAGCCTTATGGCTGGGTCCTGACGAATGGCTGGTCCTGGGTTCCGACAGTCAGCACGAAGCCCTGGAACAGGCGCTGCGCAATGGTCTCAACGGTGCCTTGGGTTCGATCGTCGACGTATCCGCCAACCGTACGCTACTCGAGATCCGCGGCACCAAGGCGCGCGACCTGCTGGCGCACGGGGTCCCGATCGATCTCGATCCACGCTCGTTCGGCCCCGGCTGCTGTGCCCAGACCCTGCTGGCGAAGGCCCAGGTCATCGTCGAGCGGCGAGACGAGGAAACGGCATTTCACCTTTACGTCCGCTCCTCGTTTGCCAGCTACCTGGCCAACTGGCTCCTCGACGCCGCGGCGGAGTAGTGTTTCAGGGTGCCTGAGAACGCCCTCAGCCTGCTCGTCAAGAACTACGCCATCGCGCACGGCCGGGTCATCGAGTCCGCTGACGCCACGGACGATGGCCAATTCGCGAAATCCGTGGGAACGCGGGTCCACAGCGTGGCATGGCAGGTCTGGCACATCGCCCGCTGGGATGATCGCTACGCGGAGATCCTTGTCGAGAAAACGCCGGAGCTCGCAGGCCGGTTCGGACCGCCCCAGCAGATCTGGGCGGCTGAATCGCTGGCGAAACAGTGGGGCCTGCCGATCGGGCACATGGGCCGCCGCGACACTGGCACGGAAATGGACGACGAGGCCGCCGACGCGCTTCGGCTACCGGAGAAAGCGGCGGTCATCGACTACGCCCGACGCGTCTTCGCTCGCTTGCGGACAATCTTGGAGGCCTTGCCGGAGGCAAGGATCTTTACGCCGATCGCGGACGATCCTGACAACGACACCTATGCCCATAACACCATGCTCTACCTGGATCATGTCCAGCGACACCTCGGGATGATCGAGGCGCTGCGCGGTCTCCAGGGGACCGCCGGGACCGCCACCAACTAGCCGGGCTTCGAACGATGGACCCTAGGTCAGGCCGGTGATCTGTCCGCTTGGCTCGATATCGATCCGCGTATAGGCCGGTTCTTTGCCCAGCCCGGGCATCAGCTGGATGTCGCCCGCGAGCGCCACGACGAAGCCGGCGCCGGCTGACGGATAAACGTTGCGGACCGGCAGCGTGAAGCCGCGCGGCCGGCCCTTCAGCGCCGGGTCATGCGAGAGTGAGAGGTGCGTCTTCGACATGCACACCGGCAAGGTCCCCATCCCACGTTCGGTCAGCCAGTCGATGCGCTTCTGGCATTCGGGCAGGAACTCGACGTCCGCCGCGCCATAGACTCGCCGTGCGAGCGTCTGAATCTGCTCACGGATAGGCGTCTCGGGCGGATATAGCGGCGCGAAGTTGCTGCCATTCTTTGTGACCGCGAGTACGGCCTCGGCCAGGTCGACCGCCCCTTCCCCGCCGTGACCGAAGCCATCATTGACGACCGCCGCGTCGGCGCCAAACTCGCGGGCCAGCTCGGTCAACAGTTCGAGCTCCCGTTCTGTGTTGGTCGGAAATCGGTTGACACCGACGACCGAGCGCATGCCGAACGCCTTGACGATATCGATATGGGCGGCGAGGTTCTCGGCACCGCGCCTCAAGGCTTCGAGGTCCTCGGCCCCAAGCTTCGCCAGGGGCACGCCGCCGTGCGACTTGAGCGCGCGCACCGTCGCTATCACCAGCGCCGCGGCCGGTTTCAGATGGCCGTAGCGCGCCACGATGTGGGCGAACTTCTCGAGCCCCAGGTCGGCGCCGAAACCCGCTTCCGTCACGACGACGTCCGCCAGCTTGAGGGCGATCTGGTCGGCGAGCAGCGAGTTGTTGCCGTGCGCGATGTTGCCGAAGGGACCGGCGTGCACGAGCGCCGGTTGGCCCTCCATCGTCTGCACGATGTTCGGCAGCAGCGCGTCCTTGAGCAACACCGTCATCGCGCCGGCCACCCGCAGGTCCTCGGCCGTGATGAAGCTCCCATCCTTGCGTTGCGCCACGATGATTCGCCCGATCCGTTTCCGCAGATCTTCGAGATCGGCGGCGAGTGCCAGGATCGCCATGATTTCCGAAGCCGCGGCGATGATGAAGCTCGACTCCCGCGTTATCCCGTGCTCGTCGCCGCCGAGGCCGGTCACGATGTGGCGCAGGGCGCGGTCGTTGACGTCGAGGGTCCTCGGCCAGGTGATGAAACTGGGGCCGATCTCGAGCTGCCCATGGAAGAGCGCGGCGTCGATCACCGCCGCCAGAAGGTTGTGGGCGGCCTCGACGGCATGGATGTCGCCGGTGAAGTGAAGGTTGATCTCCTCCATCGGGACGATCTGCGCCATACCGCCGCCCGTACCGCCACCCTTGATGCCAAACAGCGGACCTGTCGACGGTTGCCGGAGACACAGCGCAACGTTGGTACCGATCCGTCCAAGGCCTTGCGTCAGGCTGATGGCGCTGGTCGTCTTCCCCTCGCCGGCCCGGGTGGGCGTAATCGCAGTGACCACAACCAGCTTGCCGTCCGGCCTGATCTTCAACCGTTTCAAGGCATCGAGGCTGATCTTGGCCTTGTAGGGCCCGTAGGAAATCATTTCCGAATCCAGAAGTCCGAAATCTCTTCCAACGTCCAACACCGGCCGAAGGCCGTGGGGCCGAACGGTTTCGAGCGTCTTGGCGGTCTGGCTCATGCTCCCTCCTGGCCTGGATTCATCAGCTTTGATCTCGGATTCGCCACGTCAAGTTCTTTAACGACGTCGGTCGCCACCTCTTCCGCTGCACCTGAGCGCTCCTGCGGGTCGCCCCAGCGCCAGCCGTCGAGGTAGGCATCCATCTCGGCCGACCCGTCCTTCATCGCGAAGGCGTCGATCGCCGCCTGGAAGCGGTCGGGCAGCATCCGCTTCACCTCACCGCCCTCGTCCCAGGCCTTGACCTGGGCCGGGATGTGTTTCCAGAACATCACCTGGTACTTCGCCATCAGGCCGCCTCGACGAGCTCCGCCAGTCGCGTCTCCAGCTCGCCGAACCCCACGTGCCTGACCTCGAGCGGGAGGCCTAGGTAGTCGCTGATCTCGCACGCCTTCGCGAGCAACCGGGAGTCGGCGAACTGCGCGAGATACAGCAGGTCCGTGTAGTGCTTGAAGTAGACAGGCTTGAGCTCGGGGTACCGGTCCAGGCCGAGCCCGCGAACGACGGCTCGTTCGAAATTCCGCACCAGCCAGTCGGTCAAGAAAAACGTCGCCGGGCGCTCGTCCGTGATCCGGTCGAAGTCGGTGCCGGCAAACATCTCGTAGCAGTGCGGTCCGCGCACCCTAACCGCCCCGTGGCGTTCGAGGACCGGCTCGAGCGCGCCGGCCGTGCCGCAGTCGCCATAGACCACCACCACCTTGTGATAACCAGGCGACAGTTCGTCCAGCTTGCGATCGACCGCTTCCACGATTTTCTTCGGATAGAAGTGATGCATCGCCGGCACCCCATAGATGTCGACGTCCCAGCCGTGCTCGTCGACGATCGCTTTGACTTCCTTGCCGAGGGCTCCACAGATGAGCAGGGCGACGTCTTTCACCGCAACGTCTCCAGCTCGGGAAACGCCAGCACCGAAACGAAGGAGTCGTTGAAGTCGGCGCGTCCGGAAAGCTCGACGTACTCGATCTTGTCGGGTAGCTCGAAAGCGATCTGGCGTTCGCGGAAGGACAGGAGCGACATCTTCGCGCCCTCGCCCGCAGTATTGCCCACCGACAGGATGCGATCGACGTCGACCGGCGGCACCAGGCCGATGATCTTCGCGCTCTCGGGGTTCAAGTAGGACCCGAACGACCCGCCCAGCAGGACCTCGTCCAGGTCGGCCACCGTGATACCCATGACGTCCATCAGCACCTTGATGCCGGTGGCGATCGAGCCCTTGCCGAACTGCAGCTCACGGACGTCGCGCTGGCTCAGGTAAATATTCTCGGCGAGGAGGAACGCCCGCACACCGTCGATCGTGATCAGCCGGTCCGAGAGCGGATGCTCCGGGACCTCCTCCCGGCTTCGCATCTTGCCGCCGGCGTCGAGCAGGCCGACGAGCCGGAGCTGCGCCACTGTGTCGACCAGCCCCGAGCCGCAGATCCCTTTGGGTGCGATGTCGCCCCCGATGATCTGGAGCTCGATGTGGTCGCTCAATGTCACGCCTTCGATGGCGCCGTCGGTGGCCCGCATGCCGCAGCGGATCTGGCTGCCTTCAAAGGCGGGGCCCGCCGGTGCGGCGGTACAGAGAACACGCTTGACCGAGCCGAGCACGATCTCGCCGTTGGTGCCGACGTCGACAAAGACCCGCAGCTTGTCCTCCCGGGCGAGGCCGGTGGCGACGACGCCGGCGACGATGTCGGCGCCGACATAGGCCCCGATCACCGGCAGGGTCTGGACGTATCCGCCTGGGTGGATGTCGAGGCCGACCTCACGGGCGGGAAGGTAGAGGGGTTCGCGGAAGGCGGGGGTGAACGGCATCATCGAGATCGGCGTCGCGTCGATGCCCAGCAACAGGTGCAGCATCGTCGCGTTGCCGACGACCACGGCCTCGTAGACGCGCTCCCGCTCGACACCGGCCGCATCGTAGAGCTCCTGCAGGACCGCGTTCATCGTGCGCTGGATCGCCTCCCGGAGCTCCGCCTTCGCCTCATCGCCCTGCATGCCGTGGCTGATTCGGGAGATGACATCGGCCCCGAAGGGCGCCTGGCCGTTGAGCGTCGAGCGGACGGCCTCGGCCATGCCGGTCCGCAGGTTCATCAGTGTGCCGACGACGGTCGTGGTTCCGAGGTCGAAGGCGACACCGTAGGTCGCCTCCCGCGTGTCGCCCGCCTCCACGGCGATCAGCTGATCGCCGCCGAGCACGGCGGTCACCTTGAACTCGGCGCTGCGCAACAGCCCGGGGAGCGTACGCAGGACGCGTAGGTCGGCCTTCATGTCGAAGCCTTCGGCGGTCAGCGCATCGCGGAGCCGCTCGATGTCACTGCGCTGGTCTTCGAGATCGGGCTCGGTCAGCTCCACGAACACCTTCCGCACGTTGGGGTCGAGCAGCACCAACCGGTTGACGCCCATCGTGGCGGCCTTCGGGACCCGAAGCAGTTCGGGGACCGTAACGATGGTGTCAAGGTAGACCTTCGCCTGGCAGGAGAGGCGCCAGCCCTCCTCCAACTCACCGGGACGAAGCTGCTTCCGATCGGAGGGCGTGACCTCCAGGCCACCCTGCAGCACCTGCACCTTGCATTTGCCGCAGGTGCCGCGGCCACCGCAGGTGGAGTCGATCGGCAGCCCAATCCAGTGCGCTGCGCTGAAGAGGGTGGTGCCCGGTGGCACCCGGGTCGTCTTGTCGAACGGTTGGTACAGGACCTCGAGCTTCTTCTGAATCACGACGCGGCAACCGCCTTCTTCTGATCGGCACGGAACGCCGAGATCCAGGCCATCGCGTACTCGTCGTGGCCCAGGAGAAGATCGGAGGCCTGCACGGCCTTGCGCACCTCCGCCACGAGCGGGTTGGTGATCGCGCACGTCAGGCCGGCGTGCATGGCTACCGGAAAGAAGGCGGCGTTTAGGATGTGCCGGTCGGGCAAGCCGAAGGACACGTTCGACGCGCCACAGGTCATGTTGTTGCCGAGTTGCTCTTTGATGAGTCGCATGGTCTCGAGCGTCACCAGGCCGGCGAGCGGATCGGCGGCAACCGTCATCGCGATCGGGTCGATGATGACGTCTTCGGCCGGGATCCCATAGTACTTCGCGCGCTCGATGATGCGGCGCGCGATCTCCACCCGTTCCTGCGGCAGCATCGTGATGCCGGTTTCATCGTTGCTCATGCCGATGACCGCGGCGCCGTGCTTCTTGACCACCGGGAGGATCCGATCCATGCGCTCGTCCTCAGCGGTCACGGAGTTTACGAGCGCCTTGCCTTCATAGGCGGCCAGCGCGGCCTCGAGCGCCTCGATCACCGATGAGTCGATGCAGATCGGCACGTCAGTCACTTCGCCGACGGCTTTGATCGCGGCCACCAGCAATGCCGGCTCATCGACCAGTGGCACGCCGGCGTTGACATCGAGAACCTGGGCGCCAGCCTCCACCTGGGCGATCGCGTCCGCCTTGACCCGGTCCATGACGCCGGCCTTCATTTCGGCGGCGAGCACCTTCCGGCCGGTGGGATTGATCCGCTCGCCGATCATCACGAAGGGCCTGTCGGCGGAGACGATCACCTCGCGCGAGCGCGAGCGGATGATGGTCTCCATCAGCGGCTGCTTCCGACCGTGGCCAGCGGACTCAGGGTCGGCCTGGGCAGGAGCCCGGCCGCGTCGGCCACCTGCACCACGCCCTCCTCCCACTTGATCCCGATCAAGTGGACGCCGGCAACTCCGGGGATCTCGCGCACGGCCTGGACAAGCTCGACCGCGATCTTGATGCCCTCGTCGGCTTGCCGAGCCGGCGGCGTCCTTTCGAGCCGGGCCACCAGCTCATCCGGAACGTGTAATCCCGGGACCTTGTCGCGCATGAAGTGGGCGCCCCGGGCCGAACGGGGGATTCCGATCGAGGGGATGATGAAGACCTTGTCCGTCACGCCAAGATCCGTGACCATGGCCATGAATCGGGCGAAGAGCGGGACGTCAAAGACCAGCTGCGTCTGAATGAAATCGGCGCCCGCCCGCACCTTCTTCTGCAACCGCAGCGGGCGGAACTCCAGTGGCGGCGCGAACGGATTCTCGACGGCGCCGATGAAAAAGGACGGCGCCTGCTCCAACTTTCGTCCGCTCAGGTAGGTGCCGCGATCGCGCATGGCCGTGGCAACCTCCACCAGTTGCAGCGAGTCGATGTCATAGATGCGGCGAGCGTCCGGATGATCGCCGGCCGTCACGTCATCGCCACTCATCAGGACAAGGTTGCGGACGCCGAGGGCCGCGGCACCAAGCAGGTCCGCCTGCAGCGCCAGCCGGTTTCGGTCCCGGACGGTCAACTGCATGATGGGCTCGAGCCCCTTCTCTACCAGCAGGTGAGCCGCCGCCAGCGACGCCATGTGCACGTGAGCGCCGGTGTTATCGGTGCAGTTGATGGCATCCACCGATCCCCGCAGCACCTCGGCGCGCCGCCAGGTTGCTTCCGGATCGGCGCTGTTGCTCGAGGAGAGCTCGGCGGTGACCACGAAACGTCCCTCGTGTAGCAAGCCGGCGAGTCGGCTAGCGCTCGGCATGGGTCTCCCAACCTTTTGGCGCGACCTGGTCTCGGCCACTGACGAGGTTGATCCACGACGAGGTGCCCTGCAGCTGCCAGTCGACCGGCTTCTGTAGATGCAAAATGTGATCCTTGAAGATCGGGAGGCGCCGCGAGCCCTCCCAGGCCTCGACCCAGACGCAACGCTTGTCCGCGTACACCTCGCAGTTGCCGTCTGCACGAACGCCGCCGCAAGGACCGTTACGGAGATTCTTGGGGCAGCGCATCGGGCAGCTCAGGCCGGTTGAGTGCAAGATGCACTGGCCGCACATCCGGCAATCCCAGATCGCTTCCTTCAGCGGCTTCTCGGCGGCGAGCACCAGGCGTTCGAGAACGCGCACTGCCCTAGCCTTTCTTCAGAGTCTTATCGATGAGTTCGACGGCCTGCGTGAGTGCTGCATTCTCGGCGGCTTGTGCCGCGCCGACGATCTGTTTGGCCATCCTGGTGGCGAACGAGGCATCGGGCGCGTAATGGTCGGCGCCAGCGAGCTTGGCGTATTCCTCGGTGACGGGGGCGCCACCAACCATCACGCTCACCTTGTCGCGCAGGCCGGCCTTCTCCAGGGCCTGGATGTTGACCTTGAACATCGGCATCGTGGTCGTGAGAAAGGCCGAGAAGCCGACGATGTGTGGCTCGTTCGTCCGGACGGCTTCGACGAACTTCTCGGGTGGGCAGTTGACGCCTAGGTCGACGACCTCGAAGCCGGCGCCTTCGAGCATGATGATCACGAGGTTCTTCCCGATGTCATGGATGTCACCTTTGACGGTGCCGATTACGTACTTTCCAATCGGCTTGGCGCCGGTCTCGGCGATCAGCGGCCGCAGGATGACGAGCGCTCCTTGCATGGCGCGCGCCGCGATCAGCATCTCGGGGACGAAGAAGTCGCCTTTCTCGAAGCGGCGGCCCACCTCCTCCAGCGACGGGATCAGCGCCTTGAAGAGGATGTCCATCGGATCCATGCCGAGCTTGAGGGCTTCCTCGGTCAGCGCCTTCACCTCGGGTGCGTGCCCGTTGAGGGTGTGATCGAACAGTTCCTGCCGAATCTCTTCTTCCCGACTCATGCCTCGCCTCCTCCTGGGATGTAACCCATCCGTTGCGAAATCGCCTCGCCGGCCTGTTTTGTCATTTCTCCCAGCTCGCCAAGCCGTTGCGGGGTGACGCGATACGAGGGACCCGCGACACTGACCGCGGCATGGACCAATCCGTCAGTGCCGCGTACGGGTGCCGCCACGGCATTCAAGCCGATCTCCAGTTCCTCGAGTGTGAAGGCCCACCCGTCGTCGCGCACGCGGCCCAACTGCTTGTCCAGGGTTTTGATGTCGGTGATGGTGCGGGGTGTGAAGCGATGCAAGGGTTGCTCCAGCAACCGGCGACGTTCCAGGTCGGGCAGGAACGCGAGCAGGACTTTGCCGTTCGACGTGCAATGCAGCGGTGTCTGCTTGCCCACCCAGTTGACGTTGACGACCAGGTTCGGGGCGGCGATCTGGTCGATGTTGACGACCTGGTCGCCCTGGAGAATCGCGAGGTTCACCGTCTCCGACGTGCGGGTGGCCAGCTCTTCCAGTACTGGCCGCGAGGCCCGGGCCAGGTCGATCTCGCCGACCACCGACGCAGCTAGGCGGACCAGGCCGTATCCGAGCCGGTATTTCTCCGTGCTTGGGTTCTGCTCGACCAGCCCGTGCTCCTGAAGCGTCGAGAGCAAGCGGAACGCTGTCGACTTGTGGACCTCGAGCCGGCGGGCGAGGTCGGTGACGCGCATTTCGGGTTCGCTGCCGAGCAGCTTCAGGATCTCCAGCGCTCGGTCTAGAGATTGCACCTTGTTGCGCGTTGCGAAACCGGTGCTCATCGCACAACAAACTATACCTCGCATTTTGCCCCATCGCAAGGGCACGGGCTAGCGTGAGATGGTCAACTTGCCGTTGTCGCAGCTGTACGCGTACGAGCCGCCGATCAAGCTGGGACCGCTACCGCCCATAACCCCACGGGTCGGGCAGCGAATCGCCAGCTCGGTCAGGATGAAGCCGCCCAGTAGCACCACCGCGGCCAGGAGAGCACCGCCCGCCGCCATCCCGGCAGCTGCCCTGCCGGAACGTCCGGGAGCAGACCCCGGGCGGCTCAGGGCATTGATGAGGCCAACCAGGGCAAGGAGCCCGGCTACTAGCAGCGGCAACCCGATCGACAAGATGCCGATGACACCGAGCAGCAGCAGGCCCGCCGCGGAGATGCCAAGAAGGGGCGGTCGCCAGCGCGTTGCCGATGCGCGTGCGGAAAGCCCGGTGCAGATCGCCATCAGCGCGATGAATCCAGCCACGAACGGCACCCGGAGGAACTGGGCGTCACTGCTCGCGGCGCCGACGTACAGGATGTCGTCGGCCGCAGCGATGATGGCAGCGCCGACTCCGGCCCAGGGCATGACGGTAGGAAGAGCCTAAGCGGTCGGGGCTTCGGTCACCATCCGCTCATGACCCGACTTGGCCCGCCGGATTTCGGCGTTGACGGCGCTCAGCACTTTCTGGACATCGCCGATCACCGCGTAATCCGCCTGCGCCACGATGGGCGCGTTAGGGTCCGTGTTTATGGCGAGGATGTGCTTGGCCGCCCGGCAGCCGACCATGTGCTGGATCGCCCCACTTATGCCACAGGCGATGTAAAGGTCCGGCGCGATTCGGGTCCCGGTCTGTCCCACCTGGTCGGAATGTGGCCGCCAGCCGAGGCTGGTCACGACGCGCGAGCAGCCGACCGCGCCGCCGAGCAAATCAGCCAGCTCCTCGAGTGTGGCGAATCCCTCGGCGCTGCCAACCCCGCGGCCGCCGCCGATCACGACGCGTGCCTGTGCGAGCGAGATCTTTCCGCTATCGGCCCCGGCCTGGGGAACCAGTCGCACACGAAAATCCTTGTCTTCCAGCGCGGGCGCAAGCGAATGCGTCGCGACCTCGGTGCGGTTGGGGGAAGCCTCAGCCGTCAGGGCATGAGGCGCGACCGTCAACAGCTTGACCGCACCCCTGAGATGCGCCTCCTCGAGCAGGCTGCCACCCCAGCGCTGGCGCGTCACGATGAACGGATCACCCGCCGCAATCTGGGTGCAGTTGGCCGCCAACGGCAACGTCATCCGCGCGGCAACATGGGCCATGACCTCGCCACCGCGGTCGCTCGCCGTCCCGATGACGACCTTGGGGTTGACCCGGTCG
Source organism: Candidatus Dormiibacterota bacterium (assembly GCA_035544955.1). Lineage (NCBI taxonomy): Bacteria > Bacillati > Candidatus Dormiibacterota > Candidatus Dormiibacterota bacterium. The sequence goes on along the minus strand of DASZZN010000002.1, from coordinate 16,108 downwards.
GCAAGCTCAGCGATGGTGTGCGCCCACGCTGCCGGCGCGTACTCCGCCAGCCGAAGATCATCGGCCAGATGCAATGTAGCGACCTGGTAAGAGGTTAGGATGCCGCTGGCCGCCGCGCCTTTTGGACCGATGGCAACCGCGTCGAGGGGCACGCCCAGGTCGCGTGCGAGCCGCCCGGCCATCGTGAGCACTTCGAGCGAGAGCATGGTCGGCGCTCCATCGACGTGCTCGATAAAGGCAAGGACCATACTCAGAGCAACCGCAAGCGTTGAAAGACTGCAACCAGCTGGGCGCCCGCGTCGCCGTTCTTACCGAGGATTTCGACGGTATGTTCGGCCTGCACCGGCAGCTTGAGGCGAATCTTCTCCAGCCCGCCATCCTGCCACTGCGGCGCGATCCGCTCGATTTCTTTCTTCTTCGCCTTCAGCCGCCCCGGAAGTGAGGGGTAGCGCGGCAGGTTGAGCCCTTCCTTTACCGTCAGCACGGCGGGGAGCAGCGCCTCGGCCGTCTCCCATCCCGATTCCGTCTGGCGGCGAACGGTCACGCGGCCGTCCGAAATCTTCAGCGCCTTGATCCCGGTCACGCATGGAAGGTCGAGGGCGTCGGCAACTCGGACGCCTACCTGGTACCCGGCGCTATCGGCCGATTCATTCCCGAACATCACGAGGTCATAGCTGCGCCCTGCGGCGCGCTCGGCCTCGATCGCCTCCACGATCGCGGCCGCGGTGGCGACCGGGTCCCACTCGCGACCATCGGTTTCCAGGAGGATCGCGCGCTCGATGCCGAGCGCCATCGCGTCGCGGAGCTGGTCGACCGCGGCCTCGGGTCCGAGGGTGAGCACGGTGGAGCTCCCGCCGTGCGCCTCGATCATTCGAACCGCTTCCTCGACCGCGCATTCCTCGTGCGGGCTGATGGTGAACCCGAGGTAACGCGTGTCGATCTCCTGGGCGTCCGGGGTCAGCGTGATCTGACCGGCGGTGGCAGGGACACGCTTGACGCAGACGAGAACGTTCATCGGCAGCGGGATTAGCTCCGCACGCGGGCGTTTTGCGGGTCGAAAAGAGGCGTGGGTCCCACCACGGCGACCGTCACCGGGTATTGCTCGCCGAAATACTCGACCGCGAGCCTGCTGCCAACCTTCGCCTGCTCCGGTGGCAAGAAGCTCATCAGGATGGTCTTGCCCACCGATGGTCCGGACCCGGCGCTGGTCACGTAGGAGCCGCGTCCATGCCGATCGACGATTCGTGTGCCCTGCGAGGACACGACCGGCTCGCGCCCCATCATGAACCGCTTGAACCCGGATCGCGAGGTGTTGTCATCGACCGTCAGGGTGCAGAGGGTGACCGCGGGCGGCTCGGCGCGTTGCTTGAGATAGGCCTCCTTGCCGATGAAGTCCTGCGGCTTGACCTGCGGTCGCGCGAGTCCGGTTTCCACCAGGTTGAACTCCTGTTCCAGCTCGTTGCCGTAGGCCCGGTAGCACTTCTCCAAGCGTCCGGTCGTGCCGTAGACGCCGATCCCGATTGGCGCGATCCGATACGACTGACCGGCATCCCAGATCGCGTCCCACAGGCGCGCTCCCTGCTCGAAGGGTACGTAAATCTCCCAGCCCAGCTCGCCGACGTAGGAAATCCGTGACGCCAGCGCCCGCACGGGGCCGAGGTCGATGAAGCGGCAGGTCCCGAACGGGAAGCCCTCGTTCGACACGTCCGCGTCGGTGATCGACTGGAGCAGGTCGCGGGCACGCGGACCCCAGACGCCGATGGTGGCCCAACTCGATGTCAGGTCGGTAAGCTGGACCGCGCCGTCCTGCGGGAGGTGATCGGAGAACCACTTGCGATCGCGCATCCCGTCGGCGCCACCGGTCACCACCCGGAAATGGTTGGTTCCCAAGCGCATCACGGTCAGGTCCGCCTTGATCCCGCCCGCCGGATTCAACAGCGAGGTGTAGATCACCCGCCCAACCGGTAGGTTCATCTGGACCACGCACATCTTCTGCATGTAGTCGAGCGCGCAGGTGCCGACGATGTCGAACACGGCGAACGCCGAGAGGTCGACCATACCGACCCGGTCGCGCATCGCAAGATGCTCGGCGTTGATGATCGGGGACCACCAGCGGGCATCCCACTCATAGCGTCGCGGCATGACCCGCTCGCCGTACTCCGCGAGCAACGGCTTGTTCGACTCGTACCAGTTCGGTCGCTCCCAGCCGGCCGTTTCGAAGAAGACGGCGCCCAACGCCTTCTCTCGCTCGTAGAAGGGGCTGAGGCGGACACGGCGGTTCGAGTCCCACTGCTCACGGGGGTGGACGATGCCATAGGTCTTGTTGAATCCCTCGGCGGTGCGTCCGCGAATGTGGGCGCGGGACTTCTGATGGTCATAGAAGCGGGCGATGTCGGAGCTCGAGGGGTCGATCTCCGATACGCCTGACGTCATCCACTCGGCGACGCAGCGGGCGATGCCCGGAGCTTCCTTGATCCAGATCGCCGCCACCGACCACAGGCCCTTGACCTCCGGCGTCTCTCCCAGCAGGGGGAAGCCGTCCGGCGTCAGGGAGAGCAGGCCGTTGATCGCATGGCGGATGCCGACCCGCGGATCGCCCAGGATGTCGGGCATCAGCTCGAGCGCGTGCTCGAGCGATTCGTCGAAGTCTTCTTTGGTGAAGGGCAACTCAGTCGGCGAGAGCTTGGACTGTTCCAGGGATGGGATATCGTCTGGTTCCCACAGGATCGGTCGATGGTCGTAGGAGCCCACCTCCATGTCGCTACCGTGTTGTCGCTCATACCCGTTGGTATCCATGTCGCGAATGATCGGGTACTTGATCTCCCCAACGGTGTCGGCGAAGAGGGGGACGGGGCCGACGCTGATCATCTGATGCACGGCCGGGCTCAGGGGAATCGACGCGCCGGCCATCCGCGCGATTCGTGGGCTCCAGATTCCGCTGGTGATCACCACCGCCTCTGATTCGATGTCTCCCGTGTCGGTTCGCACGCGCCGGACTCTCCCATTCTCGACGTCGATACCGACGACCTCGGTGCTCGGCGCGACGGTGAGCGCGCCCATCGCCTGCGCCTTCTCACGCATCAAGGTCCCGGCCCGAAGTGAATCGACCGTGCCGATCCCCGAGGTGCTGAAACCCCCTAGGATGATGTCGTCGTTGATGTAGGGCACCAGGCGCTTTACCTCCGCCGGAGACACCAGCTCGGCGTCGATACCCCAGGCCTTGCTCGAGGCCATGCGCCGCTTGAGCTCCTCCATCCGCTCGGCGGTGCGGGCGACCTCGATGCCACCGCTCTGCGTAAAGACCCCCAGGGCTTTGTACTGGCGCACACTGTCCAGGGTGAAGAGCGTCATCTCCTTCGAGTGGTCTGTCAGAAAGATGAAGTTGGAGGCGTGGCCGGTCGAGCCGCCCGGGTTGGGAAGCGGGCCTTTATCGATCAGGACGATCTCCTTCCAACCCTGCTGCGCCAGGTGGTAGGCGATGCTGTTGCCCACGATCCCGGCGCCGATCACGACGACTCTCGCCTGCGCGGGCAGGCTGCTCACCCTCTCCCCTCCTCTTGCTTCGTCGTTGGCTCCCAGCATAGCGACGAAGACGAAATCAGAAAAGATCCGCACTCAGCGGATTCGCGCGAGCACCTTCTCCATATTGGAGCGGAGGATCCGGCGGCCGAACCAGGTGATGAACGCCCCGATTACCAGGCCGCGCGGGCCACGGCCGGTCCGTACCACGGTGACGTCGGCCTGGGTGCCGCCAGTCGCGGTGGGCTGCAGCCGGTACCGCCACTGACTCCCCGGCGCCCACGTGTCCGATTCGACCGCGGTCACGGTGACCTCGCCGGCCGCGGCATTCCACTGGTAAGAGTTCCGCTCCCAGGCGAGGACGTTGCCTTCGGTCACGTCGGCCCAGCCGGGCCCCTGGCCGTGGACACGGAAATGAGCGTGATCGATGTTCGGCCAGACGTCCGGCCGGCGATCGCTGAAGTCGGTGAGCACGCCCAGGACGCGGTCGGGTGGTAGGTCGGTTGTCACCTGGAAGCGCACGGTCGGCATCCGTCAATTAAACCCGCCAGGCCAGATCTTGACCCCGCTCGGAAGCCGTGCTAGCGTTTCGCGCAGGCCGATATATCGCTGGTGTACGGCCGATATACGGGGAGGGGAAGCTTGGCGAGCGAACTGACGACCGCTCGTCGGTTGCGACGCAGCGGCCAGGAGAGGCCGCTGCACACAGTCGTCCTGCAGAGCGCTTCGGTTCGCTCCCAGGGCGAGCGGGCCTACCTATTGATACGGGACCAGATCGTCACCCTCAAGCTGGCTCCGGGGGCCGTGATCGAAGAAGCGCACCTTCGCCAGGAGCTCGGCCTGGGACGCACCCCAATCCGGGAGGCGCTGCAGCGGCTGGCGCACGAGAACCTCGTCACCTTTGTGCCGCACCGAGGGACGTTCGTCTGCGACATCAACCTGACGGACCTCCATCGCCTGACCGAGGTGCGCGTGGAAATGGAAGGCTACGCCGCCCGACTGGCGGCGGAGCGCGGCAGCACCGGCGATCGCGCGGCCATGGAAGCGCTCATGCAAGAGTTGGAGAGGATCGATGAGGGCGACGTCCACACCCTGATTCGCCTCGACCAGCGGATCCACCGGCAGGTCTACCGGGCAACTCGCAATGCGTTTCTGCAGACGATGTTGGAGGAGTGCTTCAACCTCAGCCTCCGCATCTGGTTCCTTGGCCTGGACCGCGGCGTCCGGCTGAAGGAGGCCGTCGAGGAGCATCGCCAGCTCCTGGACGCCATTGTTTCGCGCGACGCCCAGAAGGCGGAGGCCGTCATGCGCCAACACATCACCGGCTTCGAGCACGCCATTCGCAAGGTTCTTTAGGAGGAAGCAGTGAGAGTCTTTTACGCCACCGACCTGCACGGTTCCGAAGTCTGCTGGCGGAAATTTCTCAACGCGGCAAAGTTCTACAACGCCGATGTCCTCATCTGCGGTGGGGATATGACCGGCAAGGCCATGATTCCGATCGTTGAGGATGGTGACAGCTACGAGCTGACGCTGTCCGGCGTCTCCCAGCGGGTCGGCCGCGACCAGGTCGCCGAGGTCGAAAGCCAGGTTCAACGCAAGGGCTATTACCCGGTCCGGATGACGTCGGCCCAGGTGGCCGAGCTCGAAAAGGACCCGGCCAAGGTCCAGACCCTCTTCACCGAGCAGATGTGCAAGACCGTCGAGCGCTGGATGCAGATGGCGCAGGAGAAGCTCAAGGACAGCAAGGTTCGCGTTTTCGTGGCTCCCGGGAACGACGACGAGATGGAAATCGACGACGTGATCGCCAACGCACCGCGCGTCGAGCTCGCTGAAGGCAGGATGATCGACATCGGGGGCTACGAGATGATCTCCTCGGGCTGGGCCAACCCCACGCCGTGGCACACCTATCGCGAGGCGCCCGAAGAGGAGCTGGCGAGACGAATGGAGCCGATGCTGCGCGATATCAAGGAGATGAGCCGGGCCATCTTCAATTTCCATCCACCGCCCTATGGCACCTCGCTCGATGAGGCGCCGGCGCTGGACGAAAACTTGAAGCCGTTGCATGGTGGCCGCGTGCTTCGTCACGTCGGCTCGACGGCGGTGCGCGACGCGATCGACAAATACCAACCGATGCTCTCCCTGCACGGCCACATCCACGAAGGCAAGGGCATCGCCCGCATGGGCAAGACGCTCGCTATCAACCCTGGCAGTGCCTACGAAGAAGGGATGCTGCTCGCGTCGATCATCGAGCTCGACCAGAAGAGAGGCGTCAAGAACTACCAGCTTGTCAACGGTTAGGAGGTGAAGCGCTAGAAGCAAGTCAGGTTCGACGCCGCCTCGCCCTATCAAATTTCGAAGGAGGAGTAAATGGCGACTACGACGGAAGCGCCTCGGCAAACGCTGTTTTTACGCAACGCCACCGGTCTCGTCAAAGCCTGGTCAACGTTCGACGCCTTCTTATATGCATTCTGGTCGGTCAACCTCGTCACGCTCGGCCTCTACGGTATGTCGTTCGTCTATGCCATTCCGGACGGGCAGCTCCTGGGCGCGGTCCTGCTTACCGGTGTGCTGGTCACCTTCCTCGTCATAACGTATGCGCAGCTGGTCAGCGTGATGCCGCGGGCAGGCGGCGATTATGCCTGGCAGAGTCGCATCCTTGGCGGCGGGATTGGCTTCGTGCTGGCCATCACCGGATGGTGGTTCACGCTCTGGCTCTGGACCCCGATCTACGCCAACATTTTGGTCCTGCAGTTCTTCGCGCCGCTCGCCTATACCCTTGGCTGGACGGGGGCGGCCACGTTCTTCACCAGTCCAAATGGCATCTTCGTCAGCTGCCTGATCGTGCTCGCGTTTGTCAGCGGCGTGATCACCCTGGGCATGGAGGGCTACGCCAAGATCCAGCGGTTCTGCTTCTGGCTGGGGATGGGCGGACTTATCGTCATGGTCGGGCTGTTGCTCTTCTCGACCCACGACGCATTCGTGAGCGCATTCAATCGGGAAGCCGCCTCACTGTTCGGCGCCTCCGGGAACGCCTACCAGGCCACCATCGCCGCGGCGGCCAAGGGCGGCACCAGCGGCGTAACCTTCGGCAACTTCGGGTTCACGTCAACCCTGCTGCTTCTCCCTTTCCTCGCCTTTTACCTCCTCTGGCCGGTCTGGGGAGCCACGCTGTACGGCGAGGTGCGCGGCGCCAAGGAGTACCGCAAGGTCTTCTCTGCCATGTTCTGGGGCCTGTGGGTGACGGTTGCGCTGGTGGCCGTCATTATCCTGCTGATCCTCAAGACGGTCGGCTGGGACTTCTACTACGCGGCAAATGCCGCGTACTGGAACTCGTTGCTACCAGGCGGGGCTGCGGCGCCGGTGTCGACTTGGCCCTACCCGGTCATGTTCGCCGGCTGGCTGGTCGGCAATCACCTGTTCCAGGCGCTGCTGATCGCGGTCATGGGACTGTGGTTCTTCGGCTGGGCAGGAACCCTCTTCCTCTCGTCGACCCGCGTTATCTTCGCGGCCGCTTTCGACCGCGTCCTCCCGGAGTGGGCCGCCAACATTTCGGCAAAGCGGCGCGTCCCCTACGGATCGCTGATCCTGATGATCGTGCCATCGCTCGTCGTCAGTGCCCTCTTCGCCTACCGGGCGAACTTCCAGGTCATCTTCCTCGACGCTACGGCCGTGATCGCGGTGACCTTCCTCGGGACGGTCATCGCTGCGGCCATCCTCCCCTGGCGGCGCGCTGACATCTACCGGAACTCGCCCATCGCGCGCTGGCGCGTCGCCGGCATCCCCGTCATCACGGTCACAGGAGTGATCAGCGCGATCTTCCTCGCGTTCATGATTGTGGAGTGGTCCCTCAACACCGTCTATGGGACCGCCTTCACGACCAACGTCTTACCGCTCCAATACTTCGCGGTAACCTACCTCGTCGCCATCGCCATCTACGTGGTCGCTCGAGTGGTGCGCAAGCGGCAGGGTATCGACCTGGCTCGCATCCACCAGGAGATCCCCGTTGAGTAGTCGTTCGACGATCTGACTGGAGCGGCGCGCGCATGACTCAATTACCGAGCCGTGCGCGCGCCGTCGTCATTGGGGGCGGGATCACCGGCACCAGCGTTGCCTATCACCTGGCACTTGCTGGATGGAAAGACACGGTGCTCCTGGAGAAAGCCGACCTGACCAGCGGCTCGACGTGTCACGCGGCGGGACTGGTCACCCAGTTCAATCCCTCCCCCACGATGATGCGGTTCCGTCGCTACAGCATCGAGCTCTATCGCGAGCTGGGCATCTTTGACTCGGTGGGCAGCTTGCGCTTCGCCTCGAGTCGCGAGCAACTGATGGAGCAGCAGCGGGGTGTGAGTCGCGCCCGAGCGATCGGACTCGACGTCGAGGTGGTGTCGGCCGAGCAGGCCGCGCAGTTGATGCCCGCCATCAGCACGAATTCGTTGTTTGGCGCGGTCTGGATGCCCGGGGACGGGGCCCTCGATCCGCATACCGCCACCTTCGCACTGGCCAGGGCGGCGCGCGACTTAGGGGTGACGGTGCTGACGGACACGCGGGTGACCCGGTTGGCGCTGTCCTCGCGGGGCGAGATCCAGGCGGTGCAGACGGAGGCCGGCCGGATCGAGGCTGAGGTAGTGGTGATCGCGTGTGGCATCTGGGCCCCGCAAGTGGCCGCGATGGCCGGAGCGTTCGTCGTGTCTACGCCGGTCGATCATCAGCACGCCGCATTGCAGGCGGTTGAGGGCGCTGAGCTCCCGCAATCCATGCCGTGCTTTCGTGACCCCGACAACCTCATCTACGGGAAGGCCGAGGCGGGAGGTGTGGTGCTCGGCGGCTACGAGCTGAACCCCAACGCGCGATGGATCGACGGCGTTCCGTGGGAGCACGCCGGAAGCTCCGTTACTCCGGACCAGCGTCGGTTCGAGCCCCTGCTGGCCGGGGCGGCGCGACGGTTTCCCTTCATCAGTGACGCGGGGATTATCAAACTGGTCTGCCATCCGGACGCGATGACCCCCGACGCCAATCCCCTGCTGGGGCCGGTACCAGGCGTACGCGGGCTGTTCATGGCGGCCGGGCTGTCACTAAACGGGTTCGGCGGCGCCGGCGGGATAGGGAAATCGCTGACGGAGCTGATCACGGCCGGGGAGAGCGAGCTGGACCTCCATGCCTACCGGCCCTGGCGCTTCGGCCCGGTCCACCGCGACCATCGCTATGTGGCCGAGCTGGCCAAAGAGACGTACCGCTACTACTACTTCCTCCGCTATCCGTACGACGCCGACGAGTGGGGCCGGCCGCGCCGGACGAGCGCCCTGCACCATCGGATGCAAGACCTCGGGGCGGTCTTCGGAGCCAAACATGGCTGGGAGCGACCCGAGCACTTTGAGCCGGGCGGGTGGCGGCGAGCGGGCGCAGACCAGCGCCGCTTCGGCTGGACGCGACCGCCATGGTTCGAGTTGCAGGCCGAGGAGCATCGCGCCTTCCGCGAACGAGTGGGGATCATCGACATGACGTCGTTCGGGAAGGTCGAGCTGGACGGTCCGGGAGCGCTGGCGCTGCTCGAACGTGTCGCGGGCAACCTGATCGACAGGCCGGTGGGCAGTGTCGTCTACACGCAGCTGCTCGACCGCCGCGGAGGGATCGCCGGCGACGTCACCATCACCCGTCTCGGCCCGGACCGGTTCAGGTTGGTCACCGGGGCGGGATATGTGAACAGCGACCTCGGGTGGCTGCGGCTGGAGCAACGCGACGAGGACAGACCAGTTGACGTCCGCGAGACGACGGAGGAGCTGTGCGTTGTCGGGATGTGGGGCCCGCGTTCCCGTCAGGTGCTGGAGAGCGTGACCGATGACGACGTCTCGGAGGACGGCTTCCCGTTTATGCAGGCACACGACATCCGCATCGATGGATTCGACGTCTTCGCTCAGCGTGTGACCTACGTCGGCGAGTTGGGGTGGGAGTTTTACATCGAGCCCCGTGTCGCGATGCAGGTGTGGGATCGCTTGATGGCCGCTGGGCAAACCGTTGGCATTCGGCCAGGTGGATACCGAGCGCTGGACTCGCTGCGAATGGAGAAGGGTTACCGCTATTACGGGACGGACCTCACCCTTCTCGACAATCCGCTGGAGGCCGGGCTTGGGTTCTGCGTTCGCTTCGACAAGGGCGATTTCAACGGGCGGGAGGCGCTGATCGCAGCAAAGGCGGCGGGCATCAAGCGGCGTCTGCGCACACTGCTGGTCGGCGAGCAAGACTACCTCACCATCTACGGTGGCGAGGCCGTCTACGCCGATGGTTCGCTCGTCGGCCGGATCCGCAGCTGCGCCTACGGGTTCACCATCCGGCGCAACATTGCCTACAGCTACCTGCCGGTCGGTCTGGTACCGGGAACGCGGGTCGAGGTGGACGTATTCGGGCGGCGTGTGCCGGCTGAGGTCAGCACTGACGCCGCGCTGAAGCGCGACCAACTGGTAGGCCATGATGCAAAGCCTGTCGCGAGCTGAGGAGGCGGTCGGACGCGTCTCGCTTTGGCGAGGCCAGGACGTCAAGATCTCTTCGTTGTCGGGCGGGTTGACCAACGAGAACTACCTGGTCGAGGCCGGCGGCGAACGCTACGTGATGCGTCTCCCCGGCACCTCGACGGAGCTCTTATCGATCGACCGGGCGAACGAGGTCTACAACGCCAGGGCAGCGGCCAGTACTGGCATCGGTCCGGCTGTGCTGGAACATATTCCGCAGCTCGACATCATGGTTCTCGAGTTCATCCCCGGACCGACGATGTCGGCCGGGACCCTGCAATCGAAGTCGATGGCACGGCGGATGGCCGAGTCGTTCAAGCGCCTGCACTCGGCGCCTCGCTTCTTGAAGGACTTCGACATGTTCCGGCTGATCGAGGACTACCTCCGGATCGTCGAGGAGCATGAGGTCCGTATCCCCTCGGATTATCGGGAACGGCTGCCGCTGCTGGCGGAAATCGAGCGGGCGGCCCGGGTTGGAGCGCTCCCCAGCGTCTCTTGTCACAACGACCTGCTCTGCGAGAACTTCATCGACGACGGGCGCTGCTTGCGGATCGTCGATTACGAACTGAGTGGGAACAACGATGCCTGCTTCGACCTGGGCAACACAGCGCAGGAGACGAGCCTTGATGATGAGTTGCGAACCGTCCTGTGCGAGGCGTACTTCGGCCGGCCGGACCAGCAGCAACTCGCCCGGATGAACCTGTTCGCGCTCATGTCTGACGTCGGGTGGACGCTCTGGGGCGCCATCCAGGCCAAGATCTCGACGCTGGACTTCGATTTCACCGACTACTACACGACGCGATGGAATCGGGCACTCAAGGTCATGGAGTCGGACCGCTTTGAAGGCTGGTTGAAGGAGGCCGGCCAACCGCCTTGAGGGCCCTTGACAGAGCCCCACTCGGGGAAGAGACTTTCGGCGTATACAAAAGGTCGCCGGCAACCCGTCCGAAGGAGGATGAGATTCGTTGGCCGTGCTTGACAATGTCCTGAAGGCGTATCAGTCACCAACCCGAATGGTGCATGCCATCGGTGCCCTGAGCGCGCTCGGGGATGAAGCCGCCAGCCTCAACGTTAAGCGGCCGCTGGTCGTCACCGATCAGGGGATCGTGAAAGCGGGGTTGCTCGATGAGGCCCTCAAGCCGCTTCGCTCCGCCGGCCTCGATCCGGTGACCTACGACCAGGTGCGAGCCAATCCTGGGATCGCGCTGGTCGATGCCGGCGCCGCGTACTACAAGAAGGAGCGTTGCGATGGCCTGATCGCCATTGGCGGAGGCAGTTCCATCGACTCCGCGAAAGGCATCGGGGTCGTCGCCGTTCACGGCGGGAGCATCGTCCAGTACGAGTGGGGCAAGGATCCGATCCACTCCCGCATTCCGCCGCTGGTCGCGGTCCCGACGACAGCCGGCACCGGCAGCGAGGTGACGCTGTGGGCTGTGATCACGGATCCGGACCGGAAAATCAAATTCAATGTCGGCGGCACCCCGAACATCGCGTCCTGGGTAGCGCTCATCGATCCGCAGCTGAGCATCAACCTGCCGGCCGGCGTTACGGCCGGCACGGGCATGGATGCCCTCACGCACGCGATCGAGTGTTACACGATGGCCTATCATCAGCCGTTCACGGATGCCGTGGCCCTCCACGCGATGGAGTACTGCAGCCGCTGGTTGCGGGTGGCCTATTCGCAGGGTCACAATCTCGAAGCGCGCTACCACATGAGCATGGCCGCCATGCTCGCAGGCCTCGCCTACGGCACCGACTCGGCGGGGGCGGCGCATGCGATGAGCCAGTCCGCCGGGGGCGTCCATGATGCGCCGCATGGGGCGCTCACCGGTCGGTTGCTCGCACCGGTGATGGAGTACAACTATTCGGGGGAGCCGGAACGTTTTGCCCGCATCGCGCAAGCGCTCAGCCTCGACATTGCCAACAAAACCATCTGGAAAGCGGCCGAATTGTCGGTCGAGTACGTCTATCAGCTGACCGAGGACCTCGATATTCCGTCGCTGAACGAGCTCGGCTTTTCGGAAGAGGAGATCCCCTTGCTGGCGCAGAAGGCCGAGGCCGACTCGCAGACCATCGGCAATCCGAGAGATGTCGACGCGGGCAACTACGAGAAGATCTACGCGCGGGCTTTTGAGGCGGGACGCCACCGGAAGGTCGCACGACAGCTGGCACACGCCGGTTCCTGAAGCCATGTGGACCAACACATTCAAGCCGTACGACATCCTCTCCGAGGACCAGGTTCAGCAGATCCACGACCACGCCATGCAGATCCTGCGGGAGATCGGCGTCGACTTCCTGTACCCTCGCGCCCTCGACGCGTTCCGTCGTGCCGGGCTGACGATCGAGGATAGCCGCGTCCACTTCGAGCCGGCCTTCATCGAGGAGCAGATCAAGAAGGTACCGGCGACCTTCCAGGTCCAGGCACGCAATCCAAAGAATACCGTGACCATCGGCGGCAACCACCTGGTCAATGCGCCCGTCTATGGGCCGCCCTTCATCACGGACCTCGACCGGGGTCGCCGGGGCGCGACCATCGCCGACTTCACCAACTTCGACAAGATGGCGCAGGCGACCCCGCAGATCCACTGCGCAGGCGGGACTATCGTCGAGCCGGAGGACCTCCCGCTCGAGACGCGCCACCTCGACATGGTCTACTCGCACATGCGGTGGACCGACATGCCCTACATGGGCAGCGTGATTTCGGAGGAGGGAGCCCGCGACTCCATCGAGATGTCGTCCATCCTGTTCGGCGGCCGGGCGAACATCGAGAAGACGCCCGCCCTCCTGGCCCTCGTCAACGTCAACAGTCCGCTCCGCTACGACGATCGGATGCTCGGTGCGTTGGTCACCTACGCGGAGGCGAACCAACCCGCGATCGTGACACCATTCCTGATGGCTGGCGCGATGTCGCCGATGGGCCTTGCCGGCACGATCGCACAGCAGACCGCGGAAGCCCTTGCGGGGATTGCCCTGGTCCAGCTGATTCGCCCCGGGGCCCCGTGTATCTACGGCTCCTTCCTGACCAACATCGACATGCAGTCGGGCAGTCCGGCCTTCGGCACGCCGGAGTCGGCCATGGGAATTCTGGCCAGCGCGCAGATGGCACGCCATTACCGCATCCCCTTCCGCGGTGGCGGCGCCCTGACTTCCTCCAAGTCCCCAGATGCGCAGGCCGCCTATGAATCGATGATGTGCATGTGGCCGACCGTGATGGGTGGCGTCCACTTCGTCCTTCACGCCGCCGGCTGGCTAGAGAGCGCGCTGCTGGCTTCCTATGAAAAATTCGTCATCGACGTGGAAGCCCTGCGGATGTTCGAGTGGATCCTCACCAAGGGGATCCCGTTCGACGATGAGGGCTTCGCCATGGACGGGATCCGCGAAGTCGGTCCCGGCGGTCACCACCTGGGTTCCGAGCACACGATGCGGAACTACCGGACAGGCTTCTACCGGCCGTGGATCTCGTCGACCGAAAACTATGACCGGTGGCAGCGGATGGGATCGCGGACCGCTGACAAGGTTGCGAACGAGAAGTGGAAGCAGCTCCTGACCGACTATAAAGATCCGGGGATAGACTCGGGCATCGATGAACAGCTCCAGGCGTTCATCGAGGTGCGCAAAGACGCGATTCTCCACGCCCCGGTCTGAGTCAACAGGAGGAAAGGATTGAAAGTCGCCGACAAAGTCGAAACGCTGAAGATGTTCGTCGACGGCCGGTGGGTCGACTCGGAGGGCGGTGAAACCTTCGAAGCGCGGAGCCCGGCAACCGGCGAGGTGATCGCCCACTTGCCGAAGGGCACCCGGGCCGACGCCAGCCGCGCCGTCGAGGCGGCGCACCGGGCGCGCACGGCAATGGCGTCGCTCGGCGCCTTCGACCGGGCCAGGTTGTTGCATCGGATCGCGGATGTGATGGAGACGCGCCGCGACGAGCTCGCCCATTGGCTGAGTCTCGATCAGGGCAAACCCTACAAGGCTGAGGCCGTCGGCGAGGTGGGCGAAGCGATCGAATACTTCCGAATCGCGGCCGAGGACATCAAGCGGCTCGAGACGAACGTGATCCCATCGATGGCGAAGAACAAGCTGGTCTTCACGCTTCGGGTTCCCCGCGGTGTCTATGCGCTGATCACTCCCTGGAACTGGCCGCTGACCATGGCAACGGAGCTGATTGCCCCGGCCCTGGCGGGCGGCAACGCCATCGTCTGGGCCCCCGCGACATCGACGTCCGCGATCTCGGTCAAGCTGATGGAGTGCCTGGCCGAGGCGGACCTGCCGGCCGGCGCCGTCAACCTCGTCACCGGCCCGGGCTCGGTAGTTGGCGACGAGATTGCCGGCCACCCACTGACCACCGGCGTCGGGTTCGTCGGATCGACCGAGACCGGCCGCTCGGTGGCGCGGCGCGCGGCAGGCAAGCATGTCATGCTCGAGCTCGGTGGCAACGGCCCAATCGTGATCTTCGAAGACGCCGACCTGGCACGGGCGGCAGAGGGCACCATCACCGGGTGTTTCCTCTGCGCGGGACAGAGCTGCACGGCAGGCGAGCGCATCCTGGTGCAGAGCGGGATCCAGGACGCTTTCCTGGCGCAGCTCAAGACCGCGATGGAGACCGTGACCCTTGGGGATCCATTCGACGAGGCAACCACCATGGGACCGCTGAACAACGAGCGCGTCGCGTTGAAGATGGATGAACACGTGGCCGACGCGATCGACCGGGGCGCGACACTGGTGACCGGCGGCCACCGGGCAGGCGGCTTTCCGACGTCGCTCTACTACGAGGCGACGGTGCTGCGTAATGTCTCGCCTGGGATGCGCGTCAGCCGCGAGGAGACCTTCGGCCCGATCGCGCCCGTGATTTCCTTTAACGACGAAGCGGACGCGCTGCGCATCGCCAACGATTCACCGTACGGCCTGCTCGGCTCCGTCTATACGCGGGACATCGACCGCGCGCTCAGGTTTGCCAGGCGGCTCGAGACCGGTTGGGTGAATGTCAACGAGTCGTCAAACTACTGGGAGGCGCATATTCCCTTCGGCGGCGGCGCCGGAAAGGAGAGCGGCATCGGTCGGGTCGGAGGCTATCGCGCGATCGAGCAGATGACCGACCTCAAGACGATCATCGTGGACGTGCAGGAGCAATGAGCTGACGGCGCAGACCGGCGCCCCCGTCGCCGACGTCATCGCCGAGGCTGAACGCATCTCGGCCGCGGCGCGCACGGCCCGGGTTCCGGTGAAGCTGGTCGGCGGCGCCGCTGTCAACCTCCACTCGCCCAGCGCCAGGCAGCCGCCCCTCAAGCGGAAGTACGGCGACCTCGATTTCGTCGCGCCCTCGAAGCAGCGAGCCCAGGTCCAGAAGCTGTTCGAATCTCTCGGTTACCAGGGAGACCTCCGCTTCAACACGCTGAATGGGCACCAGCGTCTGCTCTACCTGGATGGCGTGAACAGCCGGCAGATCGATATCTTCATCGACCGAATGCGCATGTGCCACGTCATCGAGCTGGCCGACCGGCTGGGCGGCGACGACGCCTGCCTGACCCCCGCCGACTTGCTACTCAGCAAGCTGCAGGTCTTCGAGGTGAACATGAAGGACCTCGTCGATTCCGTCGCTCTGCTCCTCGATCATCCGATCGCGGACCACGATAACGACGCCATCAATGCGGTGTACCTGTCCCGCTTGCTCTCGCAGGATTGGGGCCTGTACCGAACGCTGCAGTTGAACACGGCGCGTCTTCGCCAAACCGCAAAAGAGCTCCCGGTGGCGTCCGCAACGATCGAGCAGCGGCTCGATGAGCTTTGGGCCCGGATCGATGCGCAGCCGAAATCGCTCAAATGGAAGCTGCGCGCCCGGGTCGGCGATCGGGTCAGCTGGTACGAGTTGCCCGAGGAAGTCCGGCAGCCGTACCAGGCGGAGTAGTCTCCGCCTCAGGCGACTCGCTGCCGCTTTTCGACGTACATCGAGCGATCGGCAGCCGCCAGCAGGCCTACCGCGGTGATGCCGTCGACCGGAAAGGCGGCGGTCCCGATCGACACCGAGATCGGCCCCGCGGGGTCGTTCGGGTTCAGCAGCGTCCCGCCGATCCGTCGGGCGAGTGAGA
>DASZZN010000001.1 GCA_035544955.1 Candidatus Dormiibacterota bacterium | reverse complement strand
GTAGCCCCAGAGGTTGCGCCGGCTGGCCGCGTCCAGGCCGGCGGTCGGCTCGTCCAGAAATAGGACCCGGGGTCGGTGCATGAGCCCGCGGATGATCTCCAGCTTTCGCTTCATGCCGCCCGAGAGCTTCTTCACGGGCTTGAAGATCTCCCGCTCCAGGCCCAGCACCCCGGCCAGCTCGCGCAGCTGCTCGCGGTAGGCGCCGGGCATGGCGCGGAAGAGCGGGCGATATGGGTAGAGGCCGTAGAGGATGGCGTGGAAGCGCACGTTCTCCTCGCCCGACAGGTTGAGGTCTAGGCTCGGCTGCTGGAAGATGATGCCTACCCGGCGGCGCACTCCCGCCGGATCCCGGACGGCGTCGTGGCCATCGATCACCACCGTGCCGGAGGTCGGGGTGAGGGTGGTCGTGAGGATCGAGATGGTGGTCGTCTTGCCGGCGCCGTTGGGGCCAAGCAGCGCGAAGAATTCGCCCTGGCCGACTTCGAAGGACACACCGTCCACGGCGTTGCGGTCAGCCTTCTTGTAGCGTTTGACCAGGTCGCGCACCTCGATCATGTGAATCTCCTATGTCAAGCGGCCACCGCAACCAAGGCGGTGGAACGCTGTGGATAGTCGTGCCGGAGGCGCCGGTAAACCTCGTCCGAGATTTGGCGGCGCAAAGCTCTGATGGCTTCTGTTTTGGTGTTGCCCATGGTCAAGCGACGAGCAATGTAATCGGAGGCGGGTCCCCCAAGTCGGATCTGAGTAATGGCGATTCGATGAAGAGCAACGTTGAGCTGGCGGTTGCCCCCGCGGTTGAGCCGATGACGTTCATGGTTCCCAGACCAAACCGGAATGGGCGCCGTGCCGTTGTGCATGGCGAAAGCTGCGCTCGAGCGAAATCGACTCACATCGGCGGTCTCTGCCACCAGCTTGGCAGCGCTCAACCCGGCGCAGCCAGGCAGGCTGAGCAAGCCCGGTGCCAGCTCCTGCATCAGCTCCTCAATGCGACGCTGTAGCCGCTTCACCGTCCGGGTTAGCTCAGACAGTCGGGCAACCAGCTCGCGAGCAATTTCAGCCACCACTCCGGTGTGACTCTCGAGGCGACTGCTGACCTCTGCCAAAATCACCGTTCGCAGCAGTCCACCGGCCACTACCTGGTAGCCCGGCTCCAGCTCGTGCAGATGCCAGAGCAGTCGATTCTGTATTCGAGTTCGCTCTCCGACCAGGTCCTCACGGTGGTCGACCAGCAGTTTGACTTCGCGGCTCTTGCCTTCCAGCTGCGCAACCGGGAGATGGGGTTCACGCAACGCCGCACGCGCCACAGCCAGGGCGTCGATGGGATCTGACTTGCCGACTTCGCGACCAGACCTGCGTGCGGTGCCCATTAGCTTGGGCGAAACCTGCAGGACCGCCTCACCCGCGCTCAAGAGGTCGCGCTCCAGCCCGCGCGACAGATGCCGGCAGTTCTCCAGCGCCCATCGCCGCTCGGGCCAATGACGGGCCCAGCCCAAAGCCTCCATGTGGCCGGCCGGAGTCGCTGCCACCGTACGTTCTCCCACCTGCCGCCCGTTCTCGTCCACCGCCACCAAGGTGTGGGTCCGTTTGTGACTGTCGCCGCCAAATGTCACCATGTTCCTGTCTCCTTGTTGTGGGGATACAGGACCGGTCGGCGGACACGCCTGAGTTGGGGCGGATCCACGCTCCTATGAAGTCACGCCGGCTGGTCCATTTCATCCGACGGGCGGCAATTCGCATGAAAGCCATTCCGCGGCGGAGGGCAAGAAGCCTATGAGCCAACCCGCCGGACGACCAGTAGCGTGACACTCAGGATTATCCTAGGGACTCCGCGATGCCGATCTACGAGTACCGTTGCCAGGCCTGCCGCAAGCGAACATCGGCTCTGCTGGCGTCCTGGTCGAGCGAGAATCCGCCCTGCTCCAGCTGCGGGTCGACCAAGGTGCACCGCCTCGTCTCCACCTTCGCCACCGTGCGCGGGGGCGAGGAAGGAGGCGCCTCCGACTTCGACGATTTCGACGATGCCGGCGGCGGC